>NZ_JAUBVX010000009.1:0-145827 GCF_036706065.1 Microcoleus sp. A2-C3
CCCTCATTCTCTCCCGGCGCGGTGGCTCTAGTTCTTCTTTTGCCACCGTTCTCATCTTTATTTAGTCTAAACTACAGACGGTGACGATCGCGCTGATATTGTGTATGGGGCGATCGGGATAAGTTTCCCAGATGTGGGAGGTGAAGGCAACCTACCCGGGATTTTAGTGGGTTTACCAGCTCGCGTGACGAGCAGTAATGTGCGCCGCGAGCGAGATACTTCCTATCATATTGAAGCGTTCTATCGCTTTCAGGTCAACGACAACATTTCGATCACCCCTGGTGTTTGGGCCGTGGTTAATCCTGAGAATGACAGCCGCAACGACACTCAATGGGTTTGGTTGGTTCGCACTGGCTTTAACTTTTAACCGGAAAGATATTTTAGGACTTACTCACCTAGTCCGGGACGCAAAAACCCGGTTTCTTAACGTAATTGCCGGATTTGAGACGACAATCGCGAGAAACCGGGTTTTTTAGACCGATCGTGCATCCAGGGCTTCAAGTCCACTCCACAACAAAAAACCCCAGCCATCGCTGGCTGGGGTAGAAAATTATCAGGGTGCATCTACTAATATTTGCAACTATAACATACATTTGTGGGGTGTCACCCTTCATGGGTGACACCCAACGAAGATTTTAAGTCAGAATAAATTATGATTCAAGATGCCAATGATTAACAAAGCTTCTATATCATCTCGTTCTGTCCCAGCCGATCTAAAATTTAAGATTTAGAATAAATCTGTGCTAGACCTCAAATTAATCCGAGAAAACCCGCAAGCCGTGCAAGAAAGCCTCAACACTAGAGGAGGCAACTATGAAATCGAGCCGATTTTGCAATTAGACAAACAGCAGCGGGAGTTGGAAAACAAGCGATCGCAACTGCAAGCCCGCAGCAACGAAATAGCCAAACTCATCGGCCAAAAAAGAAAATCGGGTTTACCCCTCGAATCTCCCGAAATTCAGACTTTGCAAGCAGAAGGCAACGCAGTCGGCACGCAGTCGAACGAATTGCAAGCAGAGGAAAAAGACTTAAAAGCTCAAATAGAAGCATTATTGCTGCCACTTCCCAACTTGCCGGGCTCCTCAACGCCCTTGGGCAAAAATGAAGAAGAAAACGTCGAAATCCGGCGCTGGGGAGACGAATACATTCCCCAAAATCCCGATATTTTGCCGCACTGGGAAATTGGCGAAAAATTAGGAATTCTCAACTTTGAACGGGCAGTAAAAATTGCTGGGCCCCGATTTGTCACCTTAATTGGAGCCGGTGCAGCCCTGGAAAGAGCGATTATTCAATTCATGCTTGACCGCCACACCAAAGCTGGTTATATAGAAGTGATTCCCCCACTTTTAGTTAACACTGAATCCCTCACAGCTACCGGGCAATTGCCCAAATTTGCTGAAGAAAGTTTTAAGTGCGATCAAGACGATTTGTGGTTAATTCCTACTTCCGAAGTTCCGGTTGTCAATTTGTATCGAGGTGAAATATTGACAGCAGAACAGTTGCCGATTTATCACTGTTCTTTTACTCCTTGTTTTCGCCGAGAAGCTGGCAGTTACGGCAAGGATACGCGGGGATTAATTCGGTTGCACCAATTTAATAAGGTGGAATTGGTGAAACTTGTGCATCCGAGTACCTCTGAGGCAGAGCACGAAAAGTTAGTGCAGGATGCCGAGGGAGTTTTGCAGGCGCTGAAATTGCCTTATCGGGCGATCGAGCTTTGTACCGGTGACTTAGGTTTCGCGGCGGCAAAAACCTACGATTTGGAGGTTTGGCTGCCTTCTGCGGGCAAATACCGCGAGATTTCGAGTTGTTCCAACGTCGCAGATTTTCAAGCGCGGCGGGCTAACATTCGCTTTAAAGAAGCGGGGAAAAAAGGCACTCAATTTGTGCACGCGCTTAACGGTTCTGGTTTAGCTATCGGCCGGACAATGGCAGCTATTTTGGAGAATTACCAGCAGCCGGATGGAACTATAAAAGTGCCGGAAGTGCTGCAATCTTATCTCGGTCGCGAGGTCTTGTAAACTAGGTTTGTAAGCGGTTGTGCATTTAAATTGCCTATTTGGGGCGGGCTAGAAGCCCACCCCATAAGAATTTGATTATTTCTTGATGTGTAATTTAAATAGATTTCTTGCATATATCTTTGATTGATAGGTTGACCGCAGATGTCAGGCAGATAAACACAGATAAACGCAGATACAATTTTAAGATAATTGGTGAATAAATGCAATCTTGTCTATCTATTTTTCTTGAATCTCTTGTGGGGCGTTGCTCTGAGCATCACCCCAAATATACAATTTAAATGTCCCAACCGCCGACTCACAAATTTTTGAGCGCTTCCTTGATATCCAGCGCCAAAAATCTATCCAACGCTAAATACATCCAATAAACAGATAACTGAGCATCACTGCTAGTCTTTTGAAACCCCAAAGCAAAGCTCATTTTTTGATAACTGGGGTGAATAATTAGCGTGTACAAGTCGCAAAGATTAGGAAAATCTGTCTGCATTTCTACTAAAATTTTTTGTGCATCCTCAATCAAAGTAATCCGGTATTCTTCCAAGTATTTCGGATCGATGATCCAACAGCGAACAAATACTGACTGGCAATTTTCATCCCCTGGTAGCGCCATTTTGAAAGGATCGATCTCAGAAACAGAACTTAAATGCAGGCTTTTGCTGGGAGCACTAAAAAAATTAACTTCCGATTCACTAGCGGTGGGATAAAGTAAGTAAAACCCGACTGGATTGAGATTGTCGCAGCGACGCAAAACTCGTATTCCTTTTGAATATTGACCAGCCGAAAGTCGAATAATTTTAGCAATCTTTTGGGGAACTGCGTTCGTGCTGCGGTTCATCCAGTTATAATAAGTTGCTAGTAAATTTGCTACGGGAATTGCGTCGCATCGAGGGTTAAAATCATCTAATTTGAGTTTGACTGGATTTTCGGGCTGCGGGGTATCTAAAATTTCGGAAACTGGTTGAATTTCAATTGCTGTGGCGTTACCGTCAAAGTGTTTTGCGATCAATCCGAGTGCTGCTAATTTGTCTAACATCATGCCGGCGGCGCGATCGCTCCCGCGATCGGAATCGGAGTAAAATAGTTCTGCGGCTTCCCGGTGAGTGCACTGCACTTCTGTTGCTGGCAATTCCAGTTTCGCCAGCGGCGGTTTGAGGCGGGGCTGGCTTTCCTGAAGCTGTTTCACCGATAAGTAAATCCAAAGCCTGACAAAGCATTCAGCCCTAGTGCGAGTTACGCCTACTCGTTTCATCAACAGCGAAACAGCGGCGCGGCGTTGAGATTGAGAATACCAAGCATCTAGTTTTTCAATATCCATTTCAGTCGGGAAGCAGGAAAGGAACTCTAGTTATATATTTTGGCTTAATTTTTCAAAAAACTTCATGCCGCTTCAGGTTACTTGTTGCCGCTATTGCTCAACTTGCCTGATTGCCGGCGACTCTACAATATAGCTGGTTGCTCCTTGCAAGTTCACGACTTCACAAAGCACAATCAATTTTAGATGTTTTCTGGCTGGATTTAATAAAGCAACGAACTCGACTAAATTAGCAATTTTAGAGGTTGACGGTATGTACAGCGCTTATATCAATCGGATTGGAAAATTTTTGCCCGGAAAACCAATTAATAATGATGAGATGGAGGAGTATTTGGGCAAAATTGCCGATCGCCCTTCGAGAGTTAGAAAGCGCATTCTCAACAGCAACGGGATTAAACAGCGCTATTACGCGATCGACAAACAGCAGCAAACACTGTATTCTAACAGCCAAATGGCAGCCTTTGCCGTCCGGGATGCGATCGCCCTTGCAAATTTGGAACCAGGGGCGATCGACTTACTAGCCTGCGCCACCACTTTACCAGACTTATTAGTACCAGGATTTGCCAGCACAGTACACGGCGAACTTTCCGAATTATCTCCCCTAGAAATAGTTTCTACTCAAGGAGTTTGCTGTGCCGGAATTACTGCCTTAAATTACGCCGCATCTCAACTCGAACTCGGCAAAAAACAAACAGCAATCGCCGTAGCCTCCGAATTTCCCTCGCGCCTGTTCAAAAACACCAAATTTGAAGCAGAAACATCAGTCCAAGCCGGAAAACCCCTACCTTTCGATACAGAATTTCTGCGCTGGATGCTATCAGACGGTGCTGGAGCATTTTTGTTGCAAAACTATCCCAACAGCACAGGAATTAGCTTAAAAATAGAATGGATTGAATTGATTTCCCACGCCAACGCTTATCCAGTTTGTATGTATTCAGGATTAGCAAACGAAACAGCAACCAAAAGCTGGTTAGATTATTCCTCCTACCTCGATGCAGCCGCAGCCGGAGCTTTTGACTTGCGGCAAAATATTCGCTTGCTCGACAATGTAATGCAATTAGGTGTTGAAGGTTGGCTGAGATTGATTAAAGCAGGGAAAGTTTTTCCGCAGGAAATCGACTGGCTGCTGTGCCACTATTCCTCTCACTTTTTCCGGGGACAAATTGTCGAACTTCTGGAACAAGCAGGCTGCATGATTCCTGAAGAAAAATGGTTTACCAACTTGTACACCAGGGGAAATACAGGCTGCGCCTCGATTTATTTAATGTTAGAAGAATTGTTCAATTCTGGCAAATTGCAGCCCGGACAAAAAATATTTTGTTTCGTACCGGAAAGCGGCAGATTTACAACAGCTTACATGATGTTAACTGCTGTGGAAAGCAGCAATAAACCTATGATTTCTCAAATGTCTAAATCCGTTGATGTTCCCGAAGCTTCGCCTCTCGAAAGTGTTAAACCGGAACACCCCAACTCTCCGCAAGCTTATTTATTGCGGGAGTTAGCCTGGATTTGGCTGAAGTTCGATCGCGAAATTCGTTCCGTTCCCATTGTCCGTAAATTGTACCGGGGAGAGTTTACAATAGAAGACTATCAAGCATTGCTGTGCAATCTCCGCCCGCAAGTTGTCGAGGGTGCTCGCTGGATTGCGCGCGCTGCTTCTAACATGACTGACTTCCGTTTGCGATCGACTTTTATCGGCCACGCCCAAGACGAACACCGCGACTATCAAATGCTAGAACGGAATTATGTTTCTGTCGGCGGCGAGTTGTCAAAAATCGTCGAATATGATAAGAATATTGGCAGCGAAGCCCTATCAGCTTTTATCTTCCAGCAAGCATCGCGGGAAAATCCGGTTGATTTAATTGGTAGTATGTTTATTATCGAAGGATTGGGCAATCGGTTGGCGGGAAAGTGGGCAAAAGAAATTAAGGAAACTCTCGGATTGCAAGACGAACAAGTATCATTTTTAGCTTATCACGGAGCGAATGATGAGTCCCATTTAGCGAAATTAGAAAATTTGATTAATGCTGAATGGATGACGGATGATATCGCCCGCCGCATTGTCAAAACTGCCCGCGTTACTGCTCGTTTATATTTGCTGCAATTGGAGGAAATCCGCTAATGCAAAAGCTGCAAAAACAAGATACGGAAAATCTCCCGGATGAGCGAAAAATTCCTTATGCTACGAAACCTTACAACCGCCGAGATCCGAATGTTTGGGATGTCCTGTTTTGCGATCGGTCAATTCCCGTCGATTTAGTTGCCAAAGCATACATGATGCGGGATTTACAAAACTGGACTCGCAGTTACTTGCTCATCCCGATCAAAATAATTGCTAACTTGTTGCTGGCGGTAATTATGACCGCCAAGCGCCTGTTGCCATTTCAATTTCGCGCTTACACTTTAATGCACAAATCGGCAGCATTTTTCCTAAATAACTTTGTCTCGCCAGAAGCTTGTTATTTAATTGTGCGGCACATCTGCGCGGGTTCCAACATTATCAACTTCTTGATTGATAACGGCCCGGATACCCAGATTGAAAAGTCAAAATTGTATCCGCGCACAGTTAGCGATTTAGCTGACAATGCGTTTCTGGAACACGACTTAATTCTGTATAACTTTGTGTGGGACTACAACCAGGCAATGCTGACAAATCCCAACTGGTTGCAGATTGTCAAAAAACGGGGAATTAATTATGATAGCATTCAACCTGTGGAAGTTGCAATAGATTTTGAGAAACGCAGGTGGCTGAGGATTCTAGATTTAGAATCTGCGATCGAATTGTTTAAAGTATTTTATTCTCTGTGTTTGACTAGCGACGAATTTGCGCGAGCAGTGATGTCGCTTCAGTTAGATGAAAACTTCGGAGTGTACGTCAGCGAAATTACGGAAAATTGCGATTGGAATCATGTAATTGTGAACCGCCATCCGCTAGCGCCAAACAGTCCATTTAATGCAGCCCGTGACTTGTTTTTGCACGGGATCATTTCGGAATATCTCTATCGGTATTTGGAACTGCGAAAAGAGATGAGCAATGCTGAAAATTAGGGTGCTTAGGTAGGTGCAACGTAAGCACCTTACGAATATAATTAGCGCGTCCAATAACTTTTTGCGTAAGTCCTGAAGTTTGAAAGAATGGTTAATTTTTAGGTCAAAAATTAATAGGAAAACTCAAGCTGCTGCTAGCTGTGCTTGTTCTGCTGCTTTGGGCAAAGTCTGATTTACCACAATCCATTTGCCTGTAATTGGGTCGCGGTAAGTAATAAACGGATTAGATTTTAAAGGTTGACTGCAAGGTTTAGCGCCCATTTCTCACTCCCAATAGATGGTATTGAATAACTACTACAACACCATACCTTTAATAATCGGCTATTTTGCCTAAAATCCGCGTGATTTATAACTCAACAATAGGTGATATTTTAGGTATGTTTTGGTGACATAGAACACTGCCTAATGTGATTTAAAACTGCGTTGGCAGTGAGCATTATCACCAAAAACCTTCCGTAAAAAAAATCTGCCTTCTGGTTTTTACCTTCTACCTTCAAAAGTGCCACTATTTTCAGTTAATATCTGATATTATTAAGTAAGGTAAAGACGTTTATCAGAGATCGCCCTCACAAATTTATGGTGCTATTTGGATTTGGCAAAAAGTCGAGCCTGCCCTCTGCTCAAGAGGCCTTACCGGGACGGGCAGAGCAGATAGCGGTACCGGCAACTCACTTTGTTAACGGCAATCCGCTCAAACCTCCCTTTCCAAACGGCATGGAGATTGCCGTGTTTGGTTTGGGCTGTTTTTGGGGCGCGGAACGGAAATTTTGGCAGCAAAATGGAGTTTTTTCGACTGCTGCGGGTTACGCGGCGGGGATTACTCCGAATCCTACTTATAACGAAGTTTGCAGCGGGATGACTGGACACAATGAAGTTGTTTTGGTTGTGTTCGATCCGAAAGTAGTAAGTTACGAAACGCTGCTCAAAGTTTTTTGGGAAAGTCACAACCCGACTCAAGGAATGAAGCAGGGTAATGATTCGGGTACTCAATATCGATCGGGCATTTACACGTATTCAACCAGCCAGATGCAGCTAGCTGAAGCTTCGCGGGATGCTTACCAGACAGCTTTGACGGAGGCCCGCTACGGTAAGATTACTACTGAGATTATTGAGGCTCCTGAGTTTTATTACGCAGAAAGCTATCATCAGCAGTATCTTGCTAAAAACCCGAATGGTTATTGCGGTTTGGGCGGTACTAAGGTTTGTTTGCCTGCTATGTCTGAGGCTTGAAATTTGATCCCGCTTGATCGGGACACATAGATCAGACGGCGGTTGAAACCGCGTCTACACAAACGATGTCCGCCTCCGCGGACTGAAGATCAGATGGCGGTTTAACTGGTTCCCAGGCTCCAGCCTGGGATCCCATATTTAGAGGCTCTGCCTCGCTTGGGAAAATGGAGGCAGAGCCTCCGGATCTGCGTTACCAGGCTGGAACCTGGTAACGAGTAATAAAATAACGTAATTTTAACCGCCGTTCTTCAACCCGCGCACCATCCGGGTTTTGTTTGTGTAGACGCGGTTTCAACCGCCCGATCTTCTGCCACAAAACGCGGAATATATTAGTAGTTGAAAACAGGTGAGAAATGCTGACGGCTGTTGTAATTATCAATTTAATGATATCTGTGGTGTGTTTTTATATCGCTACAAGAGTGTGGAAAATCAGACGGACGATCGCACGTTTGGAAATTCGGATCACAGCAATGGAGCGCTGTAGCAGCAATGTCCTCGCAAAATCGCCGAATTTTTTTGCTAAAAGGCAGCAAGGTGCTCACCAATTACGGCGGGATTATCAACAACTGGAATTGCAACTGCAACAGGTTCAGCAACTTTTGAGATTGCTGGGTTTGGGACGGATGCTTTGGCTCAGGCGCGATCGACCTTTGAGGTAAGCTATCCTAAAATTGTATGGAGAGAAGTTATAAAAATGTCATCTAAACGTTCAGGATTATTTATTGGCGGTCTGTTGGTGGGTTCTGCGATCGGCGCCGTGACTGGGTTGTTGATGGCACCGCGACCGGGGAAGGAGACGCGGCAGATCTTGAAAAAATCGGCCGATGCTTTGCCGGAGTTGGCGGAGGATTTATCGAGTAGCGTCCAGTTGCAGGCCGATCGACTTTCGGAAACTGCACTGCGTAATTGGGACGAAACTTTGGTTAGATTGAAGGAGGCGATCGCAGCGGGTTTAGAAGCGACGCAGCGGGAACGCCAAACGCTGTCGGAAACTGAAGTCGAAGTAAGTCCTCCGTTGCGCCCTCCTGTCCGCTAAATTACATGAAATCCCAAACCCCACATCCGAGATTCAAGTGAGTGATCCCATATTCTGGCTAGGACTTTCGATTTTGCTAGTGGCGGTTAGCCTAACTGCTGTTTTAGTGACTTTAATACCTGCGGTGCAAGCGCTAGCAAGGGCAGCCCGCAGCGTCGAAAAGCTCGCTGACACGCTTGCGCGCGAGTTTCCGCCTACTTTGGAGGCGATTCGGTTGACGGGGCTGGAAATTAGCGAGTTGACGGATGATGTCAGCGATGGGGTGCACAGTGCGGGGGAGGTTGTCAAACAGGTCGATCGAAGTATTGGTACCGCGAAGAAGCAGGCGCAAAACGTGCAGGTGACAACTCGCAGCGTGGTGACTGGGGTGATGGCTGCTTGGAAAAGTTTAACTCGGAAGCCGCCGATTTCTGGGACAAATCGCCGATCAGATAGATTGTCGGCGAGTCAAAGAAGTGCGATTTCGCTGAGGGATTCGGGTTTGGATGACAGGTATTCTGGGGGTTACGGCGCTGGTGCGAGTAATGGGGAATCGCCACGGTTGAGGAAGGGCGAGGGTTCTGGTTTGTCGGGGGATTCGGAAGATTTTGAGCAAGTGTCGAAGGATTCTTGATAGTCGATCGCTTTTTACCTTCCTTGTTTCAACTTTTGAATTTCCTCCATACTCAATCCTGTTGTTTGAGCGATCGTTGCTTCATCTAACACATCCAGAAGTCCTTTGGCAATTTCAAGCGCTTTTTCCTTCATTGCCTGTGAAACAGCCTGTGAAACAGCCTGCTTAACAGCTTTAGTAATAGCATTCCGCTGGTCTTGTATGTAAATTTCCTGATGTTCTAAATCTTCCAACTCTTCGCGGGTTAAATCGGCGCGATTTGCAACTTCAAAAGCTTTCTGAATTGCTGGCACTTCTCCCATTTGTTCCGGTACGATTTCTAAACTTTTGGCATTTCTCAGGAAATATATCCACTTATCGGTTAGCGTTTCTAATTCCTCTAGTTTTTTGCCAAATTTAGGTAATTCGACAAATACTAACTCAATATCATAAATTAGATAGTCAACCAGAAAATCTCTTTCTTTCAGGACAAAACGGGAAATTACTTTGTCGAGATTGGGGAACATTTCAAAGTCAGTAATAGTTAAGGCAATTACCGGATTTAGTAGTGTGTAATCGGCTCCCGTGTCGAGTTGAATCGAATAAGCTTTAGCAGCATTGTACAATATCCGCTTTTCAAAGCCTTCTACATTCAATACCTGCATTTCGATAATAACTGTTTGCTCATTATTCAGCTTGGCTCGGATATCTAAGTAAGTATCTTTAACTCCTCTAATTTTGGGGGGTTGATAGGGATTGAGGATTTCTAAAGATTCGATCGCAGAATTGCCTTGATAGAGGATAGCGTTGAGAAAACTGATGAGGATGTCTTTGTTTTGTTCGTCGCCGAATATTTTTTTAAAGGCAAAATCTGTTTTGGGATTGATAAATCTCATTTTTGAAACCTCGACTGTGAAGGAATCGATCTCGATTATAATTATACCATTTATACTGTTTGATTGAGGGTCTTCTCAGATGGCAAGGCTTTTTTGTAAGATTTGTGGTTGAAGGGCGATCGCCCTTCAGTTAGATTAGTTACTATAGGGGCGATCGCACATCTAATCGTTTTTATCTAAGTCTTCTTTTTTCGGAGTTTCTGAAGTTGACGGAAATGTTAACTGAATGTTGATATCCATCGATATTGTACTTTGTTCAAGCCAGCCTATATTAACTATTTTTACTAATGCTTCTGTCGGCAAAGAATTATTAACTTTAAATTGTGCTGACGACTGAACTTTAAATCCTGCTTCCTGTAGCCGATCGCACACATTTCTCCAATTTCCCACTGGTTCGTTCGGTAAATCTGCGAGTTTTTTTACATATTGGTATAAAGTTTTACACAGATAAACCTCTGCACTTTTGGGAGTCTGAAACATTTTTTTAGCTATTTCGGCGGGACTGCAACCGGAAAGCAGTCCTCGGAGATAGAGCTTTTCAGTGTCTGTGAGTCCTCTGCGCGATCGGGGAGAGATTTGCCGTTTAGCTTCTGCGAAAGCTTGGTAAAGCCTTTCTAAGTCCCAGTGTTGGGCTGCTTCGGTAAATAAGTCTTCTTTTGAGGCCATTGTCGGGTGCGGTGAGATGTGGCTAACGTTAGCATAACCGAATTTGCTAACGTTTGTTAGTTGTATGTTAGCTCTAGGTAGTGTATTGTTACATACATTAGGCATAGTTCAGTTTATTAAAGCGGTGTAGCGCGGAGTAGGAATACTCAGAGTCAGCAATCGGCGCGATCGGCTTTGACAAAAAATCGTTTATTTAATACCAGCAAACACGCGGTAAGTCTCTGTACTTGTCCCGATTCAACACGAGGAAAATAACGTGTCTAATTTTTTTACGCCTGATTTTAATAACGAAAGTGCGATCGCGTTCTTGCTCTACTAACAGTTATAGACGAAAACGGCATATCAAGCCATCCAACCACTATTTGCAGAAAATTAAGGATACAAAATGACATCACAGTTTAACACGACCTCTGGCTATGGCTTGGTGAATGCAGCAACAGCAGTTGCCAGTGCAACTGGGCAACCCACGTTTCCAGATGTCCCAGACTTGGGCGGCAATAGTTGGGGAAACGATCTAGTTAAGGCTCCCGAAGCTTGGGATAAAGGATATACAGGTAAGGGAATTGTTGTTGCTGTCATTGACAGTGGTGTGGACATCGAGCACGAAGACCTTAAAGATAATATCTGGGTAAATATCAAGGAAATTCCAGGCAATGGCATTGATGATGATGGCAATGGTTATATTGATGACATTAACGGATGGAATTTTGGTAAAGGACAAAATAACAATAATGTCAGGCCTGGTAATACTGAGCGGGGGCAGGATCACGGCACTCATGTTGCTGGTACGATCGCAGCTATTAAAAACAACATAAGTATAAGTATCAGCGGTGTGGCCTACGATGCTCAAATTATGCCGATTAGAATGGGAGATGTTAAAAATGGATTTTTCACCAATTTTGGTAATTTGGCCGATGCAATCCGGTATGCCGTTAAAATGGGTGCTCGTGTCATCAACATGAGTTTGGGTTCATCAAAGTCTAATGATTTAGAATCAGCCCTAGCCGAAGCAGCTAGCAAAAACGTTCTTGTTGTCAGCGCTTCTGGTAATGGAGATGATAACAATAAAGCTTTACCATCGCCTGCATATCCTGCGGCATATGCCAATCAATATGGCATCGCTGTAGGTGCTGTAAATATAAACAAAGAGGTTGCTGATTTCTCAAATCAAGCAGGTTCAGATAATAAGATGGCGTATGTAGTTGCGCCCGGAGTAGAAGTTTATTCAACTTTACCTAAGAATGCCTACGGTTTTAAACCTGGTACATCAATGGCAGCACCTCATGTCGCAGGTGTTGCGGCTCTAATGCTGAGTGCAAATCCTAACCTGACGGCTACTCAGGTACGTCAAATATTGACCGATTCTGCTGCTGCTCTCAGCAACAATTTGCCCGTACCCGCAGGTAAACCAGAGCCAATTCCGTCAGAGCCACCAAATCCAGGCCCTGGAGCACCACCTCCGGGAGGGCCAACACCGCAAGATCCGACACCGGAAGATCCGATACCGCAAGATCCGATTGTGCCGCCACCGCAAGTTCCAGTCACGCCACCACCGCAAGATCCGATTGTGCCACCACCGCAAGTTCCAGTCACGCCACCACCGCAAGTTCCGAAGCCAATAGCACCGACCAATCCTAATCCGATTGTGCCACCAGTCTCCCCGCCAGCCCCGGTCACACCACCGCTAACAACAGTATCGATCGCAACACCCCAATCAAATGCTACAGGCGATGGCAATCCGACAGGGCTACCGGAAAATCTGAGCGGGCCTGGATTTTACTTTTTAACCGACAATCCTGATACTGCCATCCCAACAGTCGCGATCGGTAAAGGAATTTTAGGCCTATCCGGTAACGACTTTCTGACAGGCACAGAGGGTGCTGACACCATCAGCGCCAATCAAGGTGCCGATAGAGTAATCGGACTCGGTGGTGACGATATCCTGTTGGGTGGCAAAGGTTCAGACTTCATTGACGGTGGTGCTGCTAACGATTTTCTGCGAGGCAACAATGACAACGATACCCTGATCGGAGGAGACGGCAACGATGTTATGTTGGGTGGTCAAGGAAATGATATCCTCATCGGCGGGGCTGGCAACGATATACTCAATGGCGATCGCGGTCAAGACATTCTCACAGGTGGCGACGGCAATGATGCCTTTTTCTTAATAATAGATTCGACTGCTACCTCGATCGATAAAGCCGATCTCATTACAGACTTCGGCTCTGGAGATAGCTTTGGTTTGACCGAAGGAATCACATTTTCTACTCTGACGTTTGAGTCTGTTAATTTACAGCTTGACGGGGGTACTTCTGTCACTTCTACGGCTATTAAACAGGGAAACAACTATTTGGCTGTTGTCTCTGGAGTAGCTCAAAGTGTTCTAACTGAAAATGTTTTCTTCAAAAGCCTTCCTTAATTAACGCCGATCGCCCTGATGAACCAAAAGGGCGATCGACCTTCATTATCCCCAAAATTGACATCTCCCAAGACCCAAAAAGTAAAGTTGTGTAACAAAAAATGATATTTTGCATAAAAATCGCAGGATCGAACCGATAAAAATATAGAAAGTTTGGAAGTTTAGACATCTTGGCTCTGAGCTAAAGACACCTAAATGGAGCAACTATCAAAAAAATTACACACAAGCAGGTTTGTTCAATATGACAGTCAATATCTACACATCTTCACCGCAGGACGGTTTAGAGTCAGAAGAAGTTAAGCTGATCGACTTAATCAATCAGTACCGCGCTCAAAACGGGCTGCCACCCATACCAAAATCAAAGGCACTGACTACCGTTGCTAATCGCCACGTCCAAGACATCACAGAAAACATTGGTAGTCTCACTCATGCCTGGAGTGATGCTCCCTATGATGGCAACGATTCCAAGACTTGGCCTAATATGTGGAAAGCTCCCCAGCGGTTGAATACTGGCTATCCTGGCAATGGTTATGAGAACGCTTTTGGAGGATCTCAAGGGTTTGTCGCCACAGCAGAAAACAGCTTAAACAGTTGGAAAAACAGTCCTCTACACAATGCCGTTATCCTCAATCAAAACATTTGGCAAGGCAAAGAGTGGAAAGCTTTAGGAGTCGGCATCTATAAAGGATACGCGGTTATGTGGGTTGGTGAGGAAAGCGATCCTACAGGCGAACCCTCAATCAGCAGTGCTTCTATACCAACACCAACACCAACACCAACACCAACACCAACACCGATAGAAACACCTCCACTGATACCAACACCTCCACCGCCGTCCGTACCACCCGCACCGCCGCCACCAGGGGTTCCCTCGCCTCAAGACCCTACACCGCCAGACCCAGTACCCCCAGTACCCCCAAGACCCCCAGTACCCCCAGTACCCCCAGATCCAGTAGCGCCAGAACCACCAGATTCAGTACCGCCAGTACCGCCAGTACCGCCAGTACCCCCAGTACCCCCAGATCCAGTACCAGGGAATACATCTATTCCTACCGGTGTCATTATCAATGACTCTAACTTGCTGAACGCTTTTGATAGCCTATCTAACTCAGCGACCGCAGGTCTTGCCAATGGCAATTTTGTCAAATTAACCCCAGACAATAATTTTCTCGATTTATCACTTCCAGGTTTAGAAGCCATCCCAAGTGGCGGTTTACTTGCCCTGGAAGGAAATGATACTATTTTCGGCTCATCTGACAATGATGTAGTCAACGGTAATGCAGGCGCGGATAGTTTGAGAGGTGCTGCTGGCAATGACTTGCTGCGCGGTGGCAAAAATGAAGATCGGATTTTTGGAGACGAGGGAAATGACATCCTCAGTGGTGGCCAAGACAGCGATACCCTTGACGGTGGCTCAGGCAATGACTTTGTGCGGGGCGGTAGAAGCAATGACCTTTTACTTGGCGGTGATGGTAACGATATTCTGATCGGCGATATTGGTTCAGATACTCTGACTGGTGGCGGTGGATCAGATACGTTTATTCTGATAGCTAATTCTGAAGCCGGAAATCGCGATGCTAATTTAGCCGATCGAATTACTGATTTTGGTCAAGGCGATAGAATTGCGATCGCAGGCAACATTTCCCCAACTGAACTCCGTTTTAATGCTGTTGGTATGAACACGTCAATCCTACTGGCAAATGGCGACATTTTAGGGAATGTTATAAATGTGTTGCCAGCAACAGTTCAGAGCGCTACATTCATCGTTCCCCTTACAGATGTAGGCCTGCGTTTTGGATAAAATATGACTGGTGGGGCTGGCATCTTGCCTGCCCTTTACTTGTTGTGTAAAAAGCGATCGCCCTTTCAGTCCAAAAGTGCGCCCGTCTCCCATCCTAAATCTCACGCGGGCGATCGCCCTTTCATTCCAAAAGTGCGCCCATCTCCCATCCCAAATCTCACGCGGGCGATCGGCCTTTCAGTCCAAAAGCGCGATCGCCTTTATGTAACTTCTATTCCCCTCACATTACTAAGCAACTGCAAGTTCATATTGCAGAACTAAAATTTCATCTGCTTTCAAAATAGCCATAGCATATTCAATCCCTTCACTATCAGCAAACTCCACTAAATACTGACATTCCTTTCCCGTATCATACACTTCAACAATAGTTCCCACAAGTCCTACTGGCAAACTAGAAACAGATTCATATTCCGGTTCCACTAGCGTTAATCGCGTATTTGAAACAGGCTGGAGAATCGCAACAGAATCCAAAAGTCTAAAGTTTTTTATCATGGTTTAAGAAAGCTGAAATCAAACGAGGGTTAGAATTAGTCGAAGTAATTTCCCAGATTGTCCGAAGCTCAATCCCCACTGTATCGGGTACAGTCCAATCAACTTTAAACTGTTGCCCAAAATCAGTAGTATTTTCTTGGACAACTTCACCTTCAATGGCTGCTTTTTGAATAAGCTTTCGCAAAACTTCTGCATTATTAGCCGTGATTCCCAAAACCGATGCAAACACTCTGGCTTTGTGCTTTCCACGAGAATGCTCTGGATTTAAGCAATAGCCGACCAGCTTTTGCAGAGAAACTTCAGCCTGATTGCCATTGGGTAGTTTCATTATAACTCCTCATCACCCCCTAATTAATCTAAATTTTTCTGGTAACGGAGAGAGTGGACTGTTGCGCTTTAATTCTTTCACAATATATCGACTTTCCGCTTGTTTGTCGCTATTGCTTGTAGTTATAATCTTCATCGTAGTCAATAGTACCGAACAATTCCAATATTTTTAGTTGTTTGCGACGTTGGATGTACTCGCGTAAAGCCGCTTCAATTAATGTAGTAGGTGTTTGATGATTACTCAAATCAAGGGCTTCTTGAAGAAGAGTTTTGTCAATTTCGAGCGTAGTTACCATGTATTTTCCTCCTGCAAGTAGGGTATGACGCAATTGTCACCGAACAATGCTGTATTTTTAGTGTAACACTCAAACCCTATCAATGGGCGAGATCCCTTTCCTTCCAAAAATGCGCCCCTATCCCATCCCAAATCTCACGCGGGCGATCGCCCTTTCATTCCCAAAGTGCGCCCCTATCTCATCCTAAATCTCACGCGGGCGATCGCCCCTTCTTCCAAAAGTGCGATCGCCCCTATCGAACTTCTATTCTCCTCACATTACTAAGCAACTGCGAGATCGTATTGCAAAACTCAAATCTCATCTGCTTTCAAAATAGCCATAGCATATTCAATCCATTGAGTATCAGCAAACTCCACTAAATATTGACACTCCTTTCCCGTATCATACACTTAAACAATAGTTCCCACAAGTCCTACTGGCGAACTAGAAAGCGATTCTCTGGACGGGTAAAGCAATGATTTACCGCTTCACCTACCCGCCCCAAGCTAAAATTTACGCATTACTTATTCCTTAACTTCGCCCCACTAAACTCAGAAGCAACAATCATCGAACCAATCCCCGCATCCGTGAATATTTCTTGCAGCAAAGCATGAGGAATTCGCCCGTCAATAATGTGAGCGCCCTTCACACCCTGAGCCAAACTTCGCACACAACAATTAACCTTCGGAATCATCCCCCCAGACACAACTCCCGACTCAACCAACTGTCTCGCTTCTTGAATATCCAACTTAGCAATCAGACTCTCCGGGTTGTGATAATCCTCCAAAATTCCCGCAGTATCAGTCATCAAAATCAATTTTTCTGCTCCCAAACCAGCGGCAATTTCCCCGGCAACTGTGTCAGCATTAATGTTGTAAGATTGACCGAATTGATCCGCCGCCACGCTCGACACCACCGGAATATAACCGCTGTTCACCAAAGACTCTAAGATGTTGATTTCCACGCCGCTAACTTCACCAACAAACCCAATTCCTTCCCGGCCATCTGGACGAGCTTGAATTAGATTCGCATCCTTGCCGCATAATCCTACTGCTTTGCCGCCAGCTTGGTTGATTAACGAAACAATTTCCTTGTTTACTTTTCCCACCAAAACCATTTCTACGACTTCCATTGTCGCCGCATCAGTCACCCGCAAACCATCCTTAAATTGTGGCTCTATTCCCAACTTTTCCAGCCAAATATTAATTTCTGGGCCGCCGCCGTGAACCACAACGGGACGCATCCCCACGCAAGCTAGCAGCACAATATCCCGAACAACTTTGTCTTTGAGAGTGCTATCTTTCATCGCAGCACCGCCATATTTGACCACAATCGTGCGGCCGGCAAAGTGTTGAATGTAAGGTAGTGCTTCTGAAAGCACTTCTACTCGATTAGTGTCTGGATTCCTAACAAAATCGCTTTGTTTGAGCATGGGTAATTTACAAAAGACTAAAAACTTAATTCTAAACTTTAATGGCTAAAGCAAATATCAACAGCTACAAAAATCACTTTTTCCCTTGAATTTATCGACGATTGGCCCGATCGCCCTTTCTGAGAGCTCTCCTCATAATTATCATAGGTTTTTTTAATGATATAACTTGAAATTTTGTCTTATAACTTATAAAATTCTTGGTAAAGTCAAGAAATGTATCGTTATCCTTGATTTACTTAACCTTATATGTTAACTGCTGTCGCCCCCAATTCCGAAAACCCTCAGTACAAGCTACCATCAGAGGCTGACTCGTCCCCCCGGATGACAGTATTTTGCGATTTAGACGGGCCGATCGTCGATGTGTCCGATCGCTACTACGCCACCTATCAACAGGGATTAGCGGACACTCAAGCAGCTTATGATGCCAGGAGAATCAACCTCAACCTCCAAATCCTCAGCAAACAGCAGTTTTGGGAAATGAAACAAAACCGAGTCCCCGATACTGAAATAGCCAAAAGTTCGGGCTTATCGGGAGAAGAAATTCACGTTTTTCTCGGATGCGTGAGTCGGATTGTCAATCAGCCAGACTTGTTGCACTTAGATCGCATCCAGCCAGGAGTGCAATGGGCGATCGCACTTCTGCACTCCCGCGGCGTGCGGCTGATTTTGGTCACCCTGCGGCCGAGAAATCAAGCCGTTCAACTGTTGCAAAATTACGGTTTAGCCAGACTGTTTACGTCCATTCGCGGAACTCAGATACCCGATGCGGCCTATCACAACTATACAGCCTTAAAAACCGAATTGTTGGCTGAAGTTGCAGAAGAATTTGAGTCATCGCTGGGTTCGGCTTGGATGATCGGAGATACCGAAGCAGATATCCTCGCAGGACAAGCATTGGGAATACCAACAATTGCCGTTACGTGCGGCATTCGCAGCCACTATCAACTGCAAAAGCACCAGCCTAATTTCATTCTCAGCGACTTAATTATTGCCGTTCATCACTTATTAGGTTTGGGGCAACAAGTAATAGTAGAATGACTATATAGCCTTTCTCACTAACAGTGGGCATGGGGCATGGGGCATGGGGCATGGGGCATGGGGCATGGGGCATGGGGCATGGGGCATGGGGCATGGGGCATGGGGCATCGCCCGTATACCTCACTTTTTTGATAACCTCTATACAGTCAACAGTTAACTGTTAACAGTCAACAGTTAACTGTTAACAGTCAACAGTTAACTAATGACTAAAATTTTTCTAAACTTCTGGTCATTTCCCACAAGCGATTCAGGGGAAAATAAATCACCGGAGCCCAAAGACTACTGAGAATAGCAGAACACAAAGCCACACGCTGATGATAGCTCCAAATTTCCAGTAAAGCCCGATCGCCCATAGCGAAAAATTGTAGCCCCATCACCGTTTCCGCCACCACCGCCATCCCAAACACAATTAACGCGATTGGAACCGGATCTCTCTCAACAATATCAGCCGGAATCGACCAACTTTTCTGCAAAACAACCGTTAAGACACCTACAACAACTAGACTTACAGCGTGGGTGGGATTAGGAGCCGTCATCGCATCTTGAAGAAACCCCAAAGCGATGCCCATACTAGCAGCTCCCCAAACTGTACGTCTCCGCTTAATACTCCAAGCTACCAACCAAATTAACAGCCAGTTCGGGCCAATTCCCAGCAATTCCATTCCCGGAAACCGAGTCGGCAATATCAGTATACACAGCATCACAGAAGCAAATGTAACGCCGAAATTCAAAAATTTGCGCGATCGCCAAAACATCCGAGATAAAGGCTTCATTACGGCTTTGCTCCCCCAGACGGTGCAGAAGATTGACCCTGCGAAGCCTTTTGTTCAGATTCCTTAGAGTGTGGGTAAACCACCGCCCACTCCAGAGAATTCATCTGTGCAGAAAACTCAATAACAGCTTCGGGAGCCGGAGTTTTATTCAGATCAACCGAAACCACTTTTCCCACCGGCAAACCAGCAGGGAACAACTGACTGAAAGAAGAAGTTGAAACCAAATCTCCAGGCTTAACATTGGGAACATTATCAAAAAACTCCATCACAGCCTGATTTGGGCCTTTACCGCGCATAAAACCCATATTACGACTGCGGGTAATTCCCACACCCAATTGACTTGTAGGGTCGCTAGCTAACAGCACTAAGCTAGTATTAGGAGTAACACTGACAACCCGACCTATCAAACCGCCAGGGCCCATCACAGTAAAATCTGTTTTAATGCCATCATTACTGCCGCGCCCCAAGGTTACTTGCTGCCACCAATGGTCAGCGCTGCGCCCCACAATCGGAGCGACAATTCCTTTAGGTTTCTTAGCAGAAACGTAACCTAAAAGTTCTTTTAACTTCTGATTTTGAGTCTCTGATTCTAATAGTTGCGCTTGCAATTCTTGAGTGCGAGCCGAGATGAGTTGCTCTTGTCCAGAGCCGTTGGCTTGAAACGGACGAGACACCCAATTGTAAACTTCAAAAAGTACAGCACCTTGTGTTTGTCGAACCCCCCAAGCCGCAGTTACCGCTAAACCTAAAAGAGCAATTTGTAGACGCAGATCCCACCACCTGCGGATTGTGTGCTTTAGCATAATTTCAATCAAGTAAAATTGTTATGTCAGGATTTTAGAGTTTAGATGGCAGACCTATTTCTAAATCCAAAATCCCAAGTTTGTTAATTACAGACTGCGCGACGACTGCCCGCTGAATACCCGTTCCAACTGTTTGTTTTCCAATACCCTACCAGTTCCCAAAACCACGCAGCAAAGAGGATCGGCTGCCACATGAGTGACAATTCCTGTCTCGTGACTGATTAGAGTATCTAAACCTTTCATCAGTGCTCCGCCACCGGCCAGCATAATTCCCCTGTCAATAATATCTGCCGCTAATTCCGGGGGTGTGCGTTCCAAAGTACGTTTGACAGCTTCCACAATTACTGACAGCGGTTCCGACATACTTTCGCGAATTTCTGGGCCTTTGATTGTAACAGTTCGCGGTAGACCGGAGAGCAAGTGCAAGCCGCGCACTTCCATGATCACATCGTCATCCTCGGTCGTTGGATATGCGGAACCCACCTGAATCTTAATTTCTTCAGCAGTGCGTTCGCCGATCACCAAATTGTGAACTTTTTTCATGTATTGGACGATCGCCTCATTGAGTTCATCACCGGCTACCCGGACAGACTCACTGATCACCGTACCTTGCAAACTCAAAACCGCAACTTCCGTCGTACCCCCACCGATATCTATAATCATATTGCCAGTTGCCTCAGCCACAGGCAGTCCAGCCCCGATCGCCGCAGCGATAGGTTCATCAATTAACCGTACTTCTCTAGCACCGGCCTGAGTAGCCGCCTCAATCACAGCGCGCCTCTCGACACCAGTGACACCACTGGGGATGCCAATAATGATCCGCGGCGAAACTAAGCTTCGGCCTTCGTGAACTCTGCGGATAAAAGTCTTGAGCATGAGTTCGGCTGTATCGAAGTCGGCGATTACCCCGTCGCGAAGCGGGCGCAGTGCTATGACATTCCCAGGCGTGCGCCCAAGCATTTTTTTAGCCTCTTCTCCAACAGCCAGCGGTATTTTTAAGTCTTGGTCGATCGCCACTACGGACGGCTCTTGCAGAACAATACCTTTGCCAGATACATAAACGAGCGTGTTAGCAGTACCGAGGTCGATACCCATATCTCTAGATAAGGAAAATCGATTGAGAAGACCCACTGATTTGTACCCCCCCAAAACTAAAATACTAATGTGTGCAATAATGTTGTTACAAAAGTGTAACCGAGGTGGATTCTATTACGTTTTTCATCCTGAGTCTAGTCGAAACGTAACATTGTCGAGCATAAGTTGAACGCTTGCCTCGCCAATCATCCACAATAAGTATGTTCTGGTAAGTGGGTGTAAAATCAGGATGAAGCCCTGATTCGCGCTGTTCCAAGTTAAGTTTGGAGGCGATCGCCCTTCAGGGAGAGTTTAACTACATCACCAATCGAGCACATTCCCGAAAAAATTTATGAGTCTTAATGTTGTGACTTTGGTCGGCCGCGTCGGTGGCGACCCGGACGTGAAGTATTTTGAGTCGGGTACAGTTAAGTGTAATTTGACGCTGGCAGTCAACCGCAGAAGCAAGAACAACGATCAGCCAGACTGGTTTAATCTGGAAATCTGGGGGAAAACAGCGCAAGTCGCTGCTGACTACGTTCGCAAAGGCGCTCTAATTGGAGTAACAGGCTCTTTGAAGTTCGATCGCTGGCAAGACCGCAATACGGGTTCAAATCGCTCGAAGCCAGTAATTAGAGTAGACCAGTTAGACTTGCTGGGTTCCAAACGGGACAATGAGTCAGGTATGTCGCAAAACAACAGCGAATTCTAGCTTTTGGGGAATTTGGGAACTAATATTTGTGAATTGGGTGGGGGCTGGTGAGTTCAGAAAAGTTAGAAATTGTTCAAACTGAGTATCAAGCGGGCCGAGTAGCTTTTGAGAGCGGTCTGTATGCTCAAGCTATCCAGAGTTTGGAAACAGCGACGGGTTTGGTCGATCGCACTTCCAGATTAGGCGGCGACGTGCAGATGTGGCTGGTGACAGCCTACGAAGCCTCTGGCGATACCGAAAGGGCGATCGAGCTTTGCCGCAAACTCACCCGCCATCCGCGCCAAGAAACCCGCCAGCAAGCCAAGCGCTTGCTGTTCATTCTCGAAGCCCCCAAACTCAGTATCCCTGATGAATGGACAGTAAAAATCCCCGATTTAGCAGCTTTAGATGAAAATCAATCAATTAGTTTTCAAGCAAATCCCAAGGCTGATATCAAGTACGCCAAACCAAAGCCCGCCGTACAAGAACCTGTAGATTTAAGTCAAGTTAATACCAAAGATAATCAATTTATCTGGGTTTCATTAATTGCGATATTTTTAATTTTAGCTGGCTTATTTATTAGTTATTAAGCAGTCAACCTACTGTCGGTTCAATCCAAAATTGAAAATCCAACATCTACAATCTACAATCCGATGACTTCATTACCAGCTAATCGCGCCAAAACACTCAAAGAAGCTTACCGCGCTTGCGATGTCAAGCCTCTAACGGGCGATGATATTGCACGATATTATGTGGATTTGTCCGCAGTACGCAACACAGTAGCGATCGACGATGTTAGCACGGATTTGGATCTTCAAGAACCGGGAGAATTTAACACAATTTTGTTTACGGGACATCGGGGATGTGGCAAAAGTACAGAATTAAAACGGATTCAGTCGCGATGGGAAAATGAATATCGGGTGATTTATATAGAATTCGATCAGGAACTAGATGTTCTTGATGCTGAATATACCGATTTATATTTGTTAGTTATCAACAAAGTAGCTGATGATTTAACTGAATTAGGATTGAAGTTTGATCAAAAACTATTACATAGTTTTGAATTGTGGTTTAAAGAAGTCACTAAAGAAACAGAAGAAAGTGTTCAACTTTCCGCTAGCATCGAAACCGAAGCAAGTGCAGGTGCAGAAATTCCGTTTATTTCTAAGTTGACTGCAAAATTAATCGGTCAAATCAAAGGTTCTAGTCAACAAAAACAAGTGATTCGCGAAACTCTTCAGCGTAATCTATCCCGCTTGCAAGCAGATATTAATCTGTTATTGAAAGATGCTTTTAAGAAGCTGAGACACAAATATCCCAACCGTTACCAAAAAGGATTTTTGCTGATTGTTGATAACTTAGACCGGATTCCTCCAAATGTTGGTAATCATTTGTTTTTTGATTACGCTCCTCAACTCCAAGAACTAGACTGTACAATCATCTATACAGTGCCGATTTCGGTAATTTATTCATATAAAAATGTTAGCAACTTGTTTAGCAATCCCAATATCGTGCCAATGGTGAATATTTATGAATTTAATCGTAGTGAGTGCGATTTAAATTACAATCAGCAAAGATTAGAGGGAGTTGCCCGTTTAATTGAACAGCGGGTTGATATTAGTGCGGTATTTGACGATCGACAACGGCTGCTAGATTTGGCAAAAGCTAGTGGCGGTCACGTCCGACAATTGATGCAGATAACTCGATCGACTTGTCGCACAGCCATTACTCGCAAACACAGTAAAGTTTTGGCTGAAGATGTCACTTACGCTTTAAATCAACAGCAATTTGATTTTGAAAGGTCTACTCCTACGCCAGAATATTATACTATATTAGCGCGAGTTTGCATCGACAAAGATATCGCTAAAGAAGAAATCGGACAAAATTTATTATTCAATCTTTCTGTCTTGGAATACAACGGGAGTAGTCGGTGGAATTATGTCAACCCACTCGTAAAACAAAGTTATGCTTTCCAACAAGCCCTTAGATCAATTCAAGGAAATCCCTGAAATAGATAGACAAAGGATTGTTGAATTCAATCAAGAATCTTTTGACCAATTGCTGACATTTGTTGATATTGTTCCCGACAATGCCTTTGATTTGGGATTTATCCAAAGTAATTTTGCGAAGGATAGAGATGCGATTATTCAGGCATTGATTAACCATCCCGATTGTCAAGATATGCAGTTTGAGATTTGGGATTTTCCCGATTCTGATATGCGCTTTTTGATGGATGAAATTCTGAAGGTTTTGCCAACAGTTGAGGTTCAAGCAGACAAGAAGTTGATTTTCATTGTGCGGGGGGTGGAAAATGCGATCGGGATGACGGGAGAATATCCGCCGATGTTGGTTGATTTTAATTGGGTACGAGATGCTTATCCGGTTAAAGTACCGCATCTAATGCTGTTTTGTTTGCCAGATTATGCGATTACGCGAGTTGCTAATTTTGCGCCGGATTTCTGGGCCTGGAATTCGGGAACTTTTGTATTCAAAACTCCTGCAAATACTAGAGATGATGCGATTTCTCAAACTCTGGATGCTAGCAAAGGGATTAGCAATTGTGAGGTTCCAGAAAAGCAGGAACGGATCGATTTATTGAAAAGGTTATTGATTGAATACACTCCCTCGAATGGGCGGGAGCAAACTCACGAGGATTTGAAAACTCGCATTAGAGTTTTGAATGATCTGGCAATTGCTTATCGCAGCCGGAGTGAATACTCGACAGCAACATACTATTTGAAACAAGCGTTAGATTTGGTGAAAGATGATGAAGATTTTATATCTTTAAAGGCAAATACTTTATATCAATTAGGATGGATTCAGGACGATTGGGGAAATCCCAAAGAGGCGATCGCATTTTATCAACAATCTCTCGAAATTTACGAAAAAATTGGCGATGTTCAAGGGAAAGCTGCTACTTTGCACAATCTAGCAATAATCTATGCCAATCAAGGGGATGTAGAAAAGGCGATCGCATTTTATCAACAATCTCTCGAACTTCAGGAAAAAATTGGCGATGTTCAAGGGAAAGCTGCTACTTTGCACTGTCTAGCAGGAATCTATCGGAATCAAGGGGATGTAGAAAAGGCGATCGCATTTTATCAACAATCACTGGAACTTAAGGAAAAAATTGGCGATGTTCAAGGGAAAGCTGCTACTTTGCACCAACTAGCAATAATCTATGCGAATCAAGGGGATGTAGAAAAGGCGATCGCATTTTATCAACAATCTCTCGAAGTTGAGGAAAAAATTGGCAATGTTCAAGGGAAAGCTGCTACTTTGCACCAACTAGCAATAATCTATGCGAATCAAGGGGATGTAGAAAAGGCGATCGCATTTTATCAACAATCTCTCGAAGTTGAGGAAAAAATTGGCAATGTTCAAGGGAAAGCTGCTACTTTGCACCAACTAGCAGGAATCTATGCGAATCAAGGGGATGTAGAAAAGGCGATCGCATTTTATCAACAATCTCTCGAACTTAAGGAAAAAATTGGCAATGTTCAAGGGAAAGCTGCTACTTTCGCAATGCTTGGACAGTTGTTAGCAGCACAGGGAGATTTTGAGAAAGCTTTGAATTATTTACAGCAATCTTTGGAGATTTTACAGCATTTGCGATCGCCTGATGCCGAGATAGTGAAGGAAATTATTGCGGATGTTCAGGCGGGGGCGGGTTTATGAGATTATCGATTATGGGCAATTATTGCTGGCATCGCCCTACAAAATTTAACATCATACAAGTCCGAATCAAACAGAAATGATCTGATATCAAATCAGCTAGCATCGTCCTGTATTCATCTCTCAATACTCTTCCTCTGTGTCCTCTGCGCTCTCTGCGGTTAAATCATTCCGATGCAATTCCTCCAAATTTTGCGAAAAAACCCAGTTTCCGCCCACACCCAAAATCGCTAAAATAGAACAAAGACCAAACCAGAAAGGCGATTATTGTGAGCGATTCCACCATAGAACAGATATTGAAATTGGCAAGTCAGCGAGCTGATGCTGCTGAAGTATACTACCTATCCAGTCAAGACACGCCGATCGAATTTGAGAACAATCGCCTCAAATCCCTGCAAACCAAAGCACTGCAAGGCGTAGCACTCCGGCTGATTTACAAAGGCAAAATCGGCTTTGCTAGTTCCACAGACTTAACCCGGATAGACGACTTAGTAGATGCAGCGATTCAAACAGCCGAAATCGGCGACCCCGCAGAATTTGAACTCGCCTCCAACTTCCATCTAAAAGGCCCGGAAACCACCTACACTCCGCCCACAACCCAAGAATTAGTCGAAAACGGCAAAAACCTCATCGAGCAAGTTCACGCCTACAATCCCGATATTATGGTAGATGTAGGCTTTCACGTCCGCAGCGGCCGCGTGAAAATTGCCACGACGCGCGACGTGTATGCCGAAAGAAGCAGCCAAATAGTCAGCGGGACGATCGCCGGAAATTTGGTAGTAGGAGAAGACTTTATGCAAGCATACAGTTATGATGTCGCGCGCGATCGACCCCTGGACACCAACAGCATCCTACAATCACTCCTCGAAAAATACCGCCTCGCCGAACATCCAGCCAGCATCACCAGCGGTTCCTACCCAGTCTTATTTACCCCCAGAGCCGCCGCCAGCACATTAGGAAGCCTATTTGATACCATCCTGTCAGGTCAAACAGTAGTCCAAAAAGCCTCTCCCCTAGCCGACAAAATCGGCGAAACCTTATTTGACGAACGCTTCACCTTTTTTGAAGACCCAACTTTGGGCCCTTCCGCCTGTCCCTTCGACGACGAAGGTACACCAACCACCCGCAAAACCTTGATTGACAAAGGTACCGTCGCCGGATTTTATTGGGATCGTAGATGGGCCGCCCGCGCCGGTGTACAATCAACCGGCAACGGTTTTCGTGGCGGATTGTCTCGCCCAGGCCCAGATTTGACTAACTTCTGCATTTCCCCAGGAAATACCAGCACCCAAGACTTGATTGCTAGCATGGACGAAGGCCTGATAATAGAGCAAGTTTTAGGTGCCGGCCAATCCAATCAGTTAGCTGGCGAATTTTCTGTCAACTTGGACTTAGGCTATAAAGTAGAAAAAGGCAAAATTGTCGGTCGCGTCAAGAATACAATGGTGGCAGGCAGCATTTTTGAAGCCTTTAAAAATTTGGCAGATTTAAGCAGCGAAGCCGAATGGGTAGGCGGTGCAGCATATTTGCCGAGTATGCTGTTTCAACAGTTGGGTGTAGCTTCGAGGCAATCTTAAATAGTTGACAGTTGACAGTTGACAGTTGAATGAGTTCTTCAGTCCTCTTGAGATGACTTGAGCTTTGAGGCAGGGGTTTCAACCCTTGCCGGACTATTGGTTGTACCTTAAACAGTTGACAGTTGACAGTTGACAGTTGACAGTTGACAGTTGAATGAGTTCTTCAGGTTTTTAGAAGCGGTTTAAAGGTAAAAATAGGAAAAAAGGTAAAATGAAGCAGGAAATTGTCAAGGATGGAACTGGGAAGAGGAAAAAAAAGTTTTTCTTTCTTTTACCTTTTGTCTTGTGTCTTTTAACTCTAGTGACTGGCTGTGTTCAGTACGATGTCGGAGTTAACTTTGAGAGTCAAACTCGCGGCGAAATCGTGCAGCACATTAAACTCGGGGAAAGGTTGACGAGTTTCAGCAGCGAAACCGTTCGAGATTGGTTGAAAAGCGTAGAACAGCGGGTGAGATTGCTGGATGGAAAAACTAAACGGCTTTCCGAGACAGAAGTTATGGTGACTATTCCTTTTAATAATGGAGCCGAGTTAGAAGACAAGTTCAACCAATTCTACAATCCGATCGCACAAACCAACAAATCTCGCGTCGCAAGTCCCCTAGAAACCGATTTACCCAAGTTTGAATCTCACCTGAATGTCAAGCAGAATAATTTGTTATTGGTGCTGCGAAATCGGTTAAGTTTGGAATTGGATTTACGCTCACTTTCTCTGCTTTCCTCAAACGGCAGTCCGCTGCTGAGTCCGGGGGGACTTTTGGAGCTAGACTTTAGCTTGAACACGCCTTGGGGTGCCGAAAATATTGAAACTACTGTCGCCGGTGCGCTGGTTCCCCAAAGCTATCAGCAGGGAAAGCAGTTAGTTTGGAAGCTGAAGCCGGGGGAACTTAACTATTTGGAGGCGACATTCTGGATTCCCAGTCCCGTAGGCATTGGGGCGCTGATTATTGCCTTATTTGTAGCGGCAGGTATTGCTGTGAAATATCAAATATTGCCAGCGCTGGGAATTAGCAAAAAACCGCAAAACATCAGCCAAACCTAAAAAGGATATGTTCGCTCCAGGGCGGGTTCGCGGTTCAATAAACTCTCAAAGTTCCCATAAACCCGCCCCTCGGATATTATCGTTCATTGACCAGATTTGATATTATCAAAAAAAACTGGGAGCCTCTGCAAAAAAAGTTGACAAATGGCAAATAATTTGCATAACCGGAATTGAGAATTAGGAACAGAAAATGCGAGTATTAAACTTCTTCTTCATCTTTCTGATTTGCTTGGCTCTAGTATTATTCAGCATCGAAAATACAGAGCCGACTACCGTTCAAATTATCAGAAAATTGGGTTTAAAACCCAATTTTCTGATCAAGCAGAAGTAGAAGCCAAACCACCTTTGTTAGAAAGTGCAGATTCGACTGAGGTCAAGACTGCTGAAATGAGTACCAATTAAGTTGATATGCTCTCTCGTTTTCGGAGAGTACAAATCTAAAATATAAAATATAAAACATAAAATCGAATGGCTGTTTCCAGAGATCAAAATGGTTTAGAAACTATTTCTGAGGGGATCGCAATTTTAATTGACTTAGCAGAACGGGGAGAAATCGATCCTTGGGACGTTAAAGTCATTGAAGTGTTCGATCGATGTTTGAGCCAACTCACCAACGCCTCCGATGCCGATCAGAGTTCGGATTTCTCCGATTTGTCCCACTCCGGCCAAGCGTTTTTGTACGCTTCAATGCTGGTTTTGCTCAAAGCAGAAAGTATTGTCCTCTCAGAACCCCCGCCAAATCCCGAATTGGACGAAGCCGCCCTCGAAGACGCAGAACGAGGGCGAAATTTGCCGCAGCATCTGGAGCGGCAATTGCGCCGTCGCGGTGTAGCTCAACTGCCACAAAAACGCCCGGTGACTCTCCCAGAACTGATCGAGCAGTTGCAGTTGATGAAAGCTGCAATGGAGCAGACAGTTGCTCCCCGGCGCCGCCCGACCTCAAAAATGCGATCGCAAGCAGCCCAGGCTATATTTGAGCTGGCTCACCAAGAAAATCTCGTGGAAACGGCTAATGAACTCGATCAGTTTCTCGCCCAGCGCGGCTCAGAAATTGACGAGGGTTGGCTCGAATTGGACAAATTGCTGGAACTCTGGCATCATAACGGTTTGCATTCCTCTGTTGACCATCAGCCCCCGCTATCGACTGGGGAAGTTCCCTTGCCCAATTATGACCGCGTGGGTGTTTTTTGGGCGCTGTTGCTGCTGTCGGCTCAGTCTAAAGTAGAGTTGCTTCAAGAGGAGTTTTATCAAGACCTCAAAATCAGGGCGCTGTGAGCTTGGATGTGCATCAGATAGGCTTCCGGGGCGGGTTGACCGGTCTCTGGAACTCTTGACAGATATCCGGGCGAACCCGTCCCTAGCGCAATGTACCTGCATTCACCCTGACTTGATATTATTTCTGATTTCTGATTCCTGGTTGGTTAAATCCAGGCAAACAGGCAAATTGGGCATAAATGATTGATAGCCTGGTACGATGTCGCCTATAAACAGGTCAGGATTTTGCTGCGATCGCCATCGATGCGATCGCAACCGCTAGCATCTAATTGTTGAGTTGATATCAATTAACAGAGGGTTGAGGAAGTTAAGAATGAAAGCGATGATTCTGGCGGCAGGTAAAGGCACTCGCGTCCGTCCCATTACTCAGACAATACCCAAACCGATGATTCCCATCCTGCAAAAGCCTGTGATGGAGTTCTTGGTAGAATTGCTCCGCCAGCACGGATTTGACCAGATTATGGTCAATGTTTCCCACCTCGCAGATGTGATTGAAAACTACTTCCGTGACGGTCAAAAGTTTGGGGTACAAATTGGCTATTCTTTTGAAGGGCGAATTGAGGACGGAGAACTGATTGGAGAGGCTCTCGGTTCCGCTGGCGGCATGAGGCGAATTCAGGACTTCTCGCCGTTTTTTGACGATACTTTTGTGGTGCTGTGCGGCGATGCTTTGATTGACTTGGACTTGACTGCTGCTGTGAAGTGGCATCGGGAAAAAGGGGCGATCGCTACTATTGTGATGAAATCAGTTCCCCGCGAGCAGGTTCCTAGTTACGGAGTTGTGGTAACAGACGATTCTGGCAAAATTAAAGATTTCCAAGAAAAACCTTCTGTAGAGGAAGCTCTGAGTACCGACATTAACACTGGTATTTATATTTTTGAACCGGAAATATTCAATTACATCCCTTCGGGTGAGGAATACGATATCGGTTCGCAGTTATTCCCGGCCCTAGTAGCAGCAGGAGCGCCTTTTTACGGGATTAGCATGGACTTTGAGTGGGTGGATATCGGAAAAGTTCCTGACTATTGGCGGGCTATTCAGAGCGTGCTGTTGGGAGAAATCAAAAATGTTTCGATTCCGGGAATTGAAGTGCGCCCGGGTATTTACGCTGGTTTGAATGTAGCTGTGAACTGGGACAAAGTTGATATTACCGGGCCTGTTTACATTGGCGGGATGACGAAAATTGAAGACGGAGCAAAAATTGTCGGCCCGACAATGATCGGCCCAAATTGTTGGCTTTGCAGCGGGGCGACTGTGGAAAACAGCGTGATTTTTGAGTATTCCCGTTTGGGGCCGGAGGTGCGGTTGGTTGACAAACTGGTGTTCGGGCGCTACTGCGTTGATAAAACCGGGGCTTCGATCGATTTGCAAGCGGCGGCTCTCGATTGGCTGATTACTGACGCTCGCCAAGTTTTACCAACTGTACATGGAGAAGAGCAGCGGACGATCGCACAAATTCTCAGCGACACTGGTGGTGAATAATTGGTAATTGCTAATTGGTAATTGCTAATTGGTAAATTTCTCCTTTTGCACTCTACCTCATCCAAGGTCATTAGTCATCAGTTGTCAACTAATGACTAATGACCTTGGATGAGGTTCGCGATCGGGGACAGCACTCCTAATGACAACTGTCAACTGTCAACTGCCAACTGCCAACTGTCAACTGTCAACTGTCAACTGTCAACTGTCAACTGCCAACTGTCAACTGTCAACTGTCAACTGCCAACTGCCAACTGTCAACTGTCAACTGTCAACTGTCAACTGTCAACTGACTAGGACTGCAAATAAGTATATTGACTGAGACTCCGCTCGTAATTTTGCAGCAAAAGTTGGGCCTCGGAAAGAGTAATTTTATTTTGCTGCAAAGCTGCTTCTGTCTGACGGCGGATGCTTTCAACCAAACTTTCTGCATCATATTGTACGTAGCTGAGAACTTCTTTCATAGTGTCCCCTTTCACAACGTGTTCGATATGATAGCCAGAAGGCGTTAGCTGAATGTGAACTGTATTTGCATCGCCGAATAAGTTGTGAAGATTGCCCATAATTTCTTGATAAGCACCTCCCAAAAATAGCGCCAAATAGTAAGGTTCTCCGGGTTTGAGAGTATGCAGCTCCAAAACCGACTTGACATCTCGTAAATCGATAAATTGGTCAATTTTGCCGTCGCTGTCGCAGGTGAGATCAGCTAAAATTCCTCGTTGAGTCGGTTCTTCGTCGAGTCGGTTAATTGGCATAATTGGGAACAATTGGTTAATTGCCCAACTATCTGGTACTGACTGAAAAACAGATAAGTTGATGTAATAAATGGACGCCATCACCTTTTCTAGGTCTTCCAAATCGTCCGGTACGTAGTCTTTTTGCCGCGCGATTGTCTGTATTTTATCGCAGCAAGCCCAGTACAACTGTTCGGTTTTTGCCCGTTCCGCAATTCCCAAATAGCCTAAGTTAAATAAACTGATTGCTTCTTCCTTGAATTGGATAGCATCGTGATAGACTTCTTGGTAATTTTCGGGAGTGATAGATTGATAAATTTCGTAGAGATTGCGCGGAATTTGGTGTGCGTTTTCGTCTACTGGTTCTGGTACTTCTCTGGGGACATCGCTAGTACCGAGTACGTCAAAAACTAAGACTGATTGGTGAGATGCGATCGCCCGCCCGCTTTCACTAATGATAATTGGCACCGGCAGTTTCCGCTCATCGCAGGCATCTTTAACTCCCGCCACTACGTCGTTTGCGTAGTTTTGCATATTGTAGTTTTTGGAAGCGTGGAAGTTGGTTTTAGAGCCGTCGTAGTCAACGCCGAGCCCGCCACCTACGTCCAAGTAGTTCATGTTAGCTCCCAATTTCGCTAATTCTACATAGATGTGGCTGGCTTCCCGAATGGCGTCTTTGATGACGCTAATTGAGGAAATTTGAGAGCCGATGTGGAAGTGCAGTAACTGCAAACAGTCGAGCATTCCAGCTTTTTCTAGTTCCCCGACGGCGCGGATAATTTCAGGAATGGTCAAGCCAAATTTTGCCCGATCGCCCGTGGAACCTCCCCAGCGGCCAATACCTTTGGTAGTGAGTTTGGCTCGCACCCCCAAAATCGGTTTAATTCCCAATGCTTTGCTCGCTGCGATTGCGAGTTCTACTTCCTCAATTTGCTCCAGCACAATCACGGAAGTTTGCCCTAGCCGCTGAGCCAAAATTGCGGTTTCGATGTATTCGCGGTCTTTGTAACCGTTGCAAATTAACAAAGCGCCTGGGGTTTTTAAGGTCGCCAAAGCGATCATTAATTCTGGTTTTGAGCCGGCTTCTAGTCCGAAGTGATGGGGTTGACCGAAACGCACCAAGTCTTGAATTAATTGTCGGTGCTGGTTGCATTTGACTGGAAAGACACCGCGATAGACGTTTTTGTAATTGTAGCGGGCGATCGCTCTGGCAAAACAGGAATTTAGGCGATCGATCCGATCTTCCAAAATATCAGAGAATCGAATCAGCAGGGGCAAAGCCAAATTTCGCTGTTTGAGCGATTCTACCAGTTCGCACAAGTCGAGGGAACCGCCGCGATCGCCCTTGGGAGAGACTGTAACGTGACCGGCGGCATTGATCGAAAAATAGGGTTCGCCCCAACCTTGAATGCGGTATAGTTTCTCGCTATCTTCTATTGTCCAAGATTTTTGTGGCAGTTGAGAAGCGGCTACCAAAGCACTGTGCGATACAGCCAAACTCGTGACTGTTTGTGGCTGAGTCGATAGCGGATCGAGATCGGAGGAAGCAACGGTGGCAGGGGAACTCATTTTCTCGGAAACCTCGAAATGACTGGTCAAATAGATAGTTTATCGCACATATTGGGTTTCCTGATGTAATTGAAAATTCACTTTGGGGACACGATTGGGGGATTTGAGATTTTGAAACTTGGCCTGTGCCTAGAGTGTTGTCGGGCGATCGATCGCCCAACAACACTCTAACCAAAAATCACCTCCGGCGGAGCCATGTCAGCCCCCATAATCATTCCTCCGTGACTGTTAGACTTCTTCAAACCCGGTTGAGGTGTCGGGGCTTGGCTTTTCGGAGACGGTGCAACTGAGGCTGGCGGTGTCACCTGCGTTGGAGGTGCTGCATTTGCCCCCGGCACCACGGGTTGCTGCGACAGCCAACCTACACCTCCTATCGCCCCCGCCATCAAAGCGGTGTAGCCGATGTACAAATGCACTGGACGCATTTGAAAGCCTTCGTCTGACTGTGAGTTGGAAATAGACAAATATGTGCTAGAAATGTCGCTCGGAGCGGGTTTGGGCAAAGCATTCGCCATCGCGGTGCCGTCTAGCCCCAAAGCGTCGCCGAGTCTGCGGATAAAACCTCTAACGTAAATATCTTGGGGCAGTTTCTCCATTTCCCCATTTTCGATTGATTCGATGTGGTGCAGCGGGACGAGAGTTTGACTGTGGAGTTGCTGGAGGGATAGCGATCGAACTTGCCGCCCCTTGCGCAATTCTCTGCCCAACTCCTGCAAGCACTCTTCTCGCTGTTGAACTGCCATTACTGCTGCTTCTTCGTTGGTGAGTTTTTTAGGTTTCTTGGGAAAACCGAACCCTGGCAAGGATTTGGCGGGGCTGATGACAGTTGCAGTTGCAGCCGACTCGACTTGAATTTCGTCTTGGGGCGCTGGTTTGTTGTCTTCTAAAGTGTTAGACTCTCGATCGCAATTTTCAGTATCGGACTCGGTGTTAGAAGGCGCTTCGACACTAGCACTGCGCCAATAGAAAACAGGAGCATCTACTGGTGGCTCTAATTCTTTAACAGAGGGTGCGGCGCCAATTGCAGTCGCCAAACTTTCTTGGGCAACTTGTATTTCCGTTTTGTTTGGTTTAGGAAACCGATCGAATGCGAGCTTAACGGCTTCTCTGCTAACTGCTCTAATTAAAATTTCGGCAGCGGAGGCTGCTTCACCCAACATCGTTTGCAAGCTAGCTAGAGCTTGGCTGTAGGTGTCGCTACAGAGGAGTTCAGCTTCTATTAGACCGAGGACAGAACGAAAACTTTCTTGAGAAATTTCAATAGTTGCGTGATCTGTCACCCCAAAATAAGCCTCGGGTTTCAGTGCCATGATGTTTATGTTGTCTTGCTAGAAGGTATCTGAGTACGTTCTTCTAAAGCTTGGCAGTGATTCCGGATTTCGGTTGGGGGAGAGGGGGAGAGTCGCAATTCCCAATTCCCAATTCCCAATTCCCAATTCCCGATTTTCTATTGCTTGTGGATGCGATCGAGCAACCACAGAGCACCGATAATCCCGACAAAGTGGGCAACAGTGGCGTGAGTATTGGCTAGTACCACAAATATGTCTAAAGGCTGAATAAATCTGCTGAAATCGACTGCCGCACCGAACAAAGCTTGCGGCTGAGCTAAAGATTTGGCTAAAAGCGTGCCACTGATTGCCTCTGCACCGATCAGTGTCAGGAGCATTCCTGATAAGTTGCTGATCAGAGTTAACTGCACTTGTTTGATGGTGTCTGCTTTTTTGGGGCGGACTGTATTGGCGGCGGGCGATCGCAATTCTCTCGACAAGCGGGTGAAGCGGAAAGCGCGATATACGCTGTAAACCAGCACTGCCAGCCCGCAAAGGGCAAAAAATACGCCGCCGCCGGTGCCGGCACTGGTTGAACTCCCAGGGGCGGTGGCGCTGGGGATAGCGAAGGGGATGGCAAAGAGCAAAATGATCGTCGCCACCACCGCCAGCACTGACTGCACCCAGAAGCACACCCAGCCTGCTGTACGAAGGGCAAAGGCAACTCGCTGTGCAGCTACCGGAAGCTTATCGTTATCTAACTGATTAGTCATATTTTGAGCGGATATAATTGAGTGGCTTTAATTGGCAGCAGTTTTTTGAGCGGGGACGGTTGACGGTGGTTAACCCTCCTTATAATAGAAGCAGAAATGTTTAAGATTTGTAACTAACATTCGATTTCACATTTGAATAGCGTCGATCGCAAGGTATCCAAAGCAATGGCACAACTACAACCCACCGTCACTCCCAAACTGGAACAACCAAAGTTTGGCTTCAACAGCTACGCGGAACGCCTGAACGGTAGAGCCGCGATGATCGGTTTTTCCCTAACTTTAATTATCGAGTATGTCACAGGGCAGGGGTTGCTGGCCTGGTTAGGTCTCAACTAATCTTAGCAATGGCGCGGTCAGCCTCACACTCAATGCTGACCAGGCAACAGTGGGTGTCACCTCTGCTGACCGCGACACGTGCAATTGATTAGAATATTAATTAGGAACCAGCCCAACGGCTTGTCTGTCGAGAGATCTAAGTTCGCCGAAGGCAATAGTTGGCTTGTGGAGGTGTATTTGGGGCAAATATTTTGATTGGACAAGCTTGGCAATTTGACCGTGCTCCCGTACAATTCCGCACAGGCGAGAATATAAATTTAGGTTCAGCTAGTTTCAAGACTAGAAATCCCGATCGCACCGCCAACTCTAATTTTTAGAGCTTGCAAATAAATATAGAACAGAGTAAAACCAAATGAATGCTTCGTGGACGCGACTTTTGAGGTCTGCTTACCGTAAAGAGCCAATTACCAGCTTTATTGTGACGGTGGGCGTTGTCGATGCAGCGATCGGCAGTATCGGTGCCAGCGGCTCTTTATTCGCTTTTGGGCTGGGTACTGCTGGGGTGGCGATCGCCCTCCGCTGGTGGCAAATTTACCGCTCTGGAGCCGAACAACCCGCACCTGCGGCCGAATACTATCTTCCTCCTCAGTCTTCTCGACCTCAGTTGCCCACGCTCAACAACGTGTCCAAGAAAAATCCTCCTTATTAAGATTAGCGGGCAACGGCGACTCGGTGAGGTGGCGATCGCGCCAGCCTGCATCTGAGGCAATACTAAAAGATAGGATCAAAAAAGTCTTTCGATCTTCGATCTTTGAGGCTTGGTTATGAATATTAATGTTGCCGACAAACTCTACAAAATTGGCTCTGTAGCGGGTTGTAGCGGTTTATCGGTAAAAACTGTTCGTTACTATGAGGAGATGGGCTTGCTGTCTCCGGCGGTAGAGCGCTCGCCGGCTGGTTATCGCTTGTTTAGGGAAGCGGTATTCAACAGGTTGGCGTTTATTAAACGATCTCAGGCTCTCGGTTTGAGCCTTCAGGAGATTAAGGATATTTTACAGGTTCGCGATCGGGGAGAGTTGCCTTGCTCTGAAGCAAAGCAGCATCTAACGGCGAAGGTAGAGGCAATTTCCGGGCAAATTGCAGCGTTAGAAACTTTGAAAGGGGAGTTGCAAGGTATTCTGAACCGCTGGCAAGAGCAACCCTCACCCGCGAGCATTACTCGCACGATTTGTCCGAACATTCAGCGGGATTGAGCAACGGCAGGAAGATACAAAAAAAGGGAAGGAATTATCGGTTTCCTTCCCTTGCTGTTTTGGTTTGTGGTTTTGAGCCTTTAACTTTTTCCGTAGAGTTTGCTGTTGCTTTTTGAGCTGTCGAGCTCTAGCCGAGCCGCCTTTGCCTTTGGAGTTTCTGCCCTCGCTTCGAGGAGACTCCCAACTTTTTAGTCTCATGTTTTTATTTGTTAGCACTACTTCCATTATAAATTACCACAATTTTAGTGTCAAGTAGTTGGTTTAACCAATTTCAAAAATCAATGCAATATATGTACAGTACGTCGCCATTGCTCGTACTAAAAACATAGCGAAAATCTCATGACGACGCACAAGCGAAAATATTGAACGATACAATCCTCCATTTCACTTCGCTTAAACCTTGTGTGATAGCAAGATTTTTTATGGCTTGAAAATATTGTGATCAGTCCAAATATTCCCTCGGAATTGCAGCATCTGTAAAAATTGGCAGCGTTTCCCAAATTTTCACCCATTCCGGCAATTCAGCTACTTTTTTGAGCTGAAGCGACATTTCTATTAAGGAAAATTCTAAATTGTGGAAATCTTGAATAAGTTCGGCTTTCAAGAAAATTTCATTTCTAGCTAAATCTGGAGCATTCGTGGCGAACGCAATGCTGTTACCAGCGTCTAAATTACATATATAAACTTGTGCGAACACAGTTTGAATCGTTTTCACCGCTGCCGCATTAAACTCTTGTTTGTGGAACAGGTGAATAGCTACAACACCCGTATTTGATAAGTGAGTTTGGCAGAGTTGGTAAAATTCTTGTGTCACCAATTGATAGGGCATATAGCCGCTGCCAAAACCAGCATCCACAATAATTATATCATTTTTTATAGTGGGATTTTGTGCGGCGAGATATTGACGACCATCTTGAATAGCTACTTTTAGTTTGTCATCGAATTGAATGCCAAAAAACTTTTGAGCAACTTCGACTACTGTGGCGTCAATCTCAGCAGATTCGACTATCGCGTCAGGGAAAGAGGAGTGAAAATATCTGGGAAGAGTGCCACCGCCAAAGCCAATTATATAAATATTTTTTGGTTGATTTTTCCATAATAATGCTAGCAGCATTGATCGGGAATATGGAAATATTAATTTGAGTGGATTGTTGAGGTCTAGAATTGATTGAGCAACACTTGTACTCAAAGTTTCTCTGTCTACCAAAACCATGAGTAAGCATGATTTGTCTTTTTTGACTGCTACAATGCTGTCGCCGGAATTTTGTTGAAATATGATGCCATCTGGCTGTTGTTGAAGCCAGTTGATTTGTTGGCAGGTAACTGCTAAACTGTTAACTTGCCGCTCGTTTGGAGCATAATTCATACTATTTTAAATTTGAGAATTACTGACGAGTATCGTGATTTGAGGCTGATATATAGTTTTATTCTTGTTGGGAAGTTGTATCAAGTATAAAATCTGAAACTTAAAATCTCAAATTTCAAATAGCATCACCTTAAACCTAATAATAGCGCGATTCCGGCGATCGCACAAACCACTCCCACAACAGCCCGGAGACTAACCTTTTCGCCCGCGAGTACGACTAAAGGCAGTATAAATAGGGGACTGGTAGAACTCAGTGCTTGAGCGATGGCTGCGGGTGCATATTTCAGCGAAGTCTGTTGCAGGTAAATTCCGAGATAGGTTCCTAAAAAAGCTGCTAAAATTATTGCACCTAATATTTTTGGCGCTTTTAATTGTTGGAAAGTGTCAAGGTTTGTGGGGTTGAGGAAGCACAGCATAACTGCCATACCGCCGCTCAAACGCAAGGCCGCTGTCCACAAGGGGTCAATATCTATTTGAGTGAAGGCGGCGCGGGATAAAACTGCTCCTCCGGCGTGGGCTGTTTGTCCTAATAAACTAATGCCTAATCCCTGCCAAAGATGTTTGGATGGTAAGGTTGTTTCGGCGGTTCTTTCGGCAATTACCCAAGCTACACCGCAGATTGTTAAAAGGATACCTGTACAAGCAATGGGCGATAGCTTTTCTTGTAAAAATATGAAGCCGAATAATGCTGTTAAAGGGGGAGATAGGGTTTCTAAAAGCAGCGCTCGTCTTGCACCTAAATATTTTAAGACAATAAACCAAGCGGTGTCTCCAATGCCAATTCCTAATGCGCCGCTGATGAGCAGCATTGCTAAAATATTGGGGTTGACTGCTGGTAAGGATTTGCCTAAAATTAGTATAGTGGCGAGGAGCATGAAAAGTGCGATCGCACCTTTGACCAAGTTTAATACGACTGCGGGGATTTGCTGTCCGACTCGCTGCCAAATTGTGGAAGAGAGAGCCCAGACAAATCCAGCGCCTAAAGCGGCGATTTCACCCATAAATTAGTGGTTAGTGGTTAGTTGTTAAGCTATTGTGCATTTAAATTGTATGCGAAGAAATAATCAAACTCTTGTGGGGCGTTGCTCTGAGCATCGCCCCGAATATGCAATTTAAATGCACAACAGCTTAGTTGTTATTTGTGAGGACACCTATGCCCTATGCCCTATGCCCTATGCCCCATGCCCTATGCCCTATGCCCTATGCCCTATGCCCTATGCCCCATGCCCTATGCCCTATGCCCTATGCCTATATAAATTAGGGTTCCAGACTTATCATCTGGAACCCTAGATTTATTAAGATTTTTTAGTAGTGGGCGAAGAGAGAATCGAACTCTCATACCTTTCGGTGTCAGATTTTGAGTCTGATGCGTCTACCAATTTCGCCACCCGCCCTTTTTGTTTGTTTCACCATCATAACATACCGATCGACTTTCTGCAAGCAAAGATTCATAATTTTTTGAACTTGCCCAGCGATCGATCTCTCTGGCGCGCAATACTGGTACAGGATGGGATAACTGAGCCGTTTGAGCTTGCTTCAACATTTCCCCAAGTTCTGTACTGCTGAGGTCATCGTAGGCTCGCGCTTGAATCAAGAACGCATCTAGATTAAGTTTCGGAGCTAACGTCGGCGAACCTCCGGCCAGTTTCATCAACACCGATGCTACCACTCTGGGGTCTTGGGTGGCGAGTAAGGCTGCGCGATCGCACGTAAATTCGGCACACCGCAGCCATTCCAACATTTGCGCCTGCAAACCCTGGGCGAGTATGGTTCCCACAGGCGAAATTTGACCGGCGGCCAACACAATTAAATTAGCCAGAGTCAGGTAAACTCCGTGTTCGCACTTCAAATGTCCCAATTCATGACCGATTACTGCCTTAACTTCCTCGTCTGTGAGCAAATCAATCAGGGAAGTGTGCATCACCACAAAAGGCTGTTTTCCCCGCATTGCAAAGGTGTAAGCATTCGGCATCGGATGCTGGCGGACATAAAGCTGCGGCACCTCCAAATCCAGAGTTGTGCAGGCATCCACCAGCAATTGATGCAGGTGTGGCAATTGATTTTCGCCGACTTGGACGCTGGAAGCCAGATTTTCGAGCCTGAAGAACTGTTCGCCAAGTTGTCCCAGCAACTGTCGCACCATCAAATCGAGGCCGGGCAGTTGTTTGAGAGTGTTGGTGGCTTCTAAGTCAAGCGGGTGACGAAACTGGTCTGCTTTTAAACCGATGAGCGGTATGTTTGACATTTTAGTCCTTAGTCATGAGTCAATAGTCAACAGTCATTAGTCATCGGTGATTAGTCGTTGGTGATTAGTTATTAATCATTGGTCATTAAAAAAGATTGAATTTTTTTCTTCTTCCTACCGATTAATGACTGCTAACTAATGACTAATGACTGCTGACTAATGACTCATGACTAATTAACAGTTTAAACTCGATCGCACAGGATTGACAGGAACCTCAGCATTAGCCGGGTCTGTGCCCTCCTTGACGCGCCGCAACTTAGCTCCCAATTTTTGGAGTTTCACCTCTAACTGCTCGTAGCCACGGTCTAAATGCTGCAAGCTGCTGATTGTGGTGACACCATCGGCTGCTAGTCCCGCCAGCACCAAAGCCGCCGAAGCCCGCAAATCTGTTGCGACTACTGGCGCACCAGACAACATCGGCACTCCGCGCACCACGGCGACATTGCCTTTAACCCGAATGTCGGCGCCCATGCGGTTGAGTTCTGCTACGTGGCGCAAGCGGTTCTCAAATACGGTTTCTTTGATCATGCTGTCTCCTTCGCTCAGCGTCAGCAAAGCCATAAACGGAGCTTGCATATCTGTGGAGAAACCTGGGTAAGGCAGAGTTTCGATGTCTGTGGCGGTGTGAATTTTGCCGGGAACTATCCGCACAATGTCGGATTCTACAATTATTTTCGCCCCCATTGTCTGTAATTTGGCAATAATTGCCGTCAGGTGGTCGGGAATTACCGACGACAAACTGATTTCTGAGTGAGTGATGGCTCCTGCTAATAAAAATGTTCCGGCTTCGATGCGATCGGGAATAATTGCATAGTCTACCGCGTGCAGTCTTTCAACTCCCGAAATGACGATCGTATTTGTGCCCGCGCCTTGAATTTTGGCTCCCATAGCGCGACAGAAATTCGCCAAATCGACGACTTCCGGCTCCTGGGCCGCGTTTTCAATCACCGTTTCTCCCTCAGCCAGAGTCGCCGCCATCATCAAAGTTTCAGTTGCGCCGACGCTGGGGTAGTCCAAATAAATTTTGGCTCCTTTCAAGCGACGGTTCGGCCCTTTGACGTAAGCGTGAACTGTACCGTGCTCGATGTGGACTTCGGCGCCGAGAGCTTGCAGGCCCCGAACGTGAAGCTCAACGGGCCTGGCTCCGATGGCGCAACCTCCCGGTAAAGGCACTTTGGCAAATCCCAAACGCGCTAGCAGTGGCCCGATGATGAAGAAGCTCGCCCGCAGTTGGCTGACTAATTCGTAGGGGGCTTGAGCGTCTATGAGGTTGCTGGCGTTCATATCTAAAACGTCGCCGTTCTGCTGTACTTTGACTCCTACAGCCGAGAGAATTTGCCCCATGCGGGCGACATCGACTAGGGCGGGAACGTTGCGGATGTGGCAATCGTCGGGACACAGCAGAGCTCCGGCCATGACTACTAGGGCCGAGTTTTTGGCGCCGCTGATTTTTACCTGTCCTTTCAGGGGCTGGCGACCCCAAATTTGCAATACTTGTTGGTCGCTTTCGGGTGAAGCTGGCAGGTTAGACGTGTTCTGAGCTGGTGTAATGATTTTGCCCTCCATAATATTCGCTTTGCTACTTTATACATTATTAATTTTGGTTCGATTTTACCGGAAAGTTTTTATATGTCTAGGGGTAACATTAGGAATTGTGGGAATTATATTTGCTAGCATTGAGTCTGGGTAAGCTTTTCAGGTTTAATCGCACAAATTATGTCGATCGAGTCTCATGGAGTTATTTGTATCAAAATTTACGTTCATTTGTAGCGATCGCTCGGATCACAGATATTGTACCTTTGTCAATGAACTTTTTAAGTAAAAGCCGGCTGGGTTGTTGACAAAGGTGTAAGATATCGGTTCGATCGACAATGCCGGAAATTTCATAAGTTGTCGATCGCCCCAATGCCTGTGCTACCCTGTGACAACACCCTAGAGCCAAAGCTACTCCTAGCATATGGTTCACATTAAGCGGATCGAACTAACTAACTTTAAATCTTTTGGTGGCACAACGTCCATTCCCGTGCTGCCAGGTTTTACTGTGGTTTCCGGGCCCAACGGTTCAGGGAAGTCCAACATCCTCGACGCTTTGCTGTTTTGTCTCGGACTTTCGACTTCTAAGGGAATGCGGGCTGAACGTTTGCCGGACTTGGTGAACACCGCCCAAAATAAGCGCGGTACGATTGAAGCTAGCGTGACTGCTACCTTTGCGCTGGAAGATGTGGGTGATGAATGGTTCGCCCAGGATGAAGATGAGGACGAGGATGAGGAAGAAAAGGCAGCGGATGATTTGTCTGTTGAAGCAGAAGATGTAGAAGCGGTCGAAATTCCAGAAACTCAAGACAATAACGGACAATCATCTACTACCAATCCAAAATTGGAAGAGTTATCTGCTGAAGAAGTCGAAGAAATAGAAATTGCCACAACTCAAGACAACAACGGACAACTACTCGCTACCAATCAAAAATCGACAATTAAAGATCAAAAACCGGACGAGTGGAGTGTGACACGCAAACTCCGAGTCACTCGTCAAGGAACTTACACGTCAACTTATTACATTAATGGCGCACCTTGCACACTAACTCAACTGCACGAACAACTTAACCGTTTGCGAATTTATCCCGAAGGTTATAACGTTGTTTTGCAAGGAGACGTTACCAGCATTATTTCGATGAATGCTAAGGAACGCCGAGAAATTATTGATGAATTGGCAGGAGTGGCTCAATTCGATCGCAAAATCTCTCTCGCAAGGCAGAAGTTGGATGAAGTTAAGGAAGTGGAAGAACGCAGCGGGATTGTCGAAAAAGAACTGATTTCTCAGCGCGATAGACTTGCTTCTGATCGCACAAAAGCCGAAAAGTATCAAAAATTGCGGGCGGAATTCCAAGAAAAGTCGCAGTGGGAAATTGTGCTCAAGTTCCGTCAGTTGCAAAAGCAAGAATGGAAACTGCGCGAACAAATCGAAACGGGCGATCGCAATTCTACCTCTCTCACCGAACAACTGCAAGCAATTAGCACCCAAATTCAAGCCTCAACTGCCGAACTTGACGCGCTGAATGCCCGCGTTAAAGCTTTGGGAGAGTCGGAATTGTTGGCTTTGCAAGCGACGATTGCGACTCAGGAAGCGGAACGGCGACAACTCCAAAATCGCAAACAGGATTTGGAAACAACTGCTGGACAAATGGCGGCAAACATAGCACAAACTGAGCAAGAAGTTCGGCAATTTCGGCAAAGTTTGGAGCAAATTGAGATTGAAATATCCTATGTTATGTCTCAAATAGGCACTTTTCAGGAACAGCGGGATGAAGCGCGGGAAAATTTAGATAAGAGTCGGGAAGTTGCAAATGCGATCGCCTCGACGGCCGAAGTTTGGGTACAGCAGCAAACGGAACTGCACCGCCAAATCGAAACAATTCAACAAACTTTGGAACCGCAGCGTACAGAACAAGCTACCATTGGCGAAAGAGTCGATCGCCTCCAGAGTCAAATTCAAGAACAAAACCAATCGCTGCAAGGATTGGAAGAGGAAATTGCAGGCAAAAAAGTTCAGCAATCTCGCCTTGGGGAAACCAAAGGCATCGCTGCTTTGCAAGTAGAATCGCTGAATCAGATTTTAATCCAAGCTGAACAAGAATTGCAACTGCAACAGGAAACTCAAACTCGTTTGTTGGAAGAACAACGGGAAAGACAGCGCAAGTTAGATAAGCTCGAAGTGCAGTTTCAAGCACTGCAAGAAGCGACTGGCACGTTTACTGCAAAAATTGTCGCGCAAAGCGGAATTGGCGGAGTTTGTGGCTTGGTGGCTCAACTGGGCAGGGTGGAGCCGCGTTTTCAGTTGGCGCTGGAAATTGCAGCGGGCGGGCGGATGGGTAATATGGTGGTGGAAAATGACAGTGTGGGGGCTGCGGCGATCGAATTGTTGAAGCAAAAACGGGCGGGAAGAATGACGTTTTTGCCTTTGAATAAGATTAGGGGCGGCAGGTATTCGGTGAATGAAAATTTGCGGCGGGCGGCGGGTTTTGTGGATGCGGCTGTGAATTTGATTGATTGCGATGCGCGCTATCAGGAGATTTTTGCTTACGTTTTTGGCAGTACGGTGGTGTTTAGCAATCTCACTGATGCCCGCCGCTATTTGGGACAGTATCGGATTGTGACTTTGGATGGGGAAATTTTGGAAACCAGCGGCGCGATGACTGGGGGAAGTTCTGCGAATAGGTCAACTTTGCATTTTGGCACGGTTGATGCTAGTGTGGCGGCGGATGAAGCGCGGACAATTGCTTCTCTGCAAGAACGTCTTGAGGAAATTGAGCGGATTTTGGAACGGTGCAAAATTGCGATCGATCGCGCGGCTGTTGCTGTCAAAACTCGCAGCCAAGAATTGATGGAGGCGAAGCAGAATTTGCGCGAACATCAGTTGCGCTTGGAACAGTTGGAGTCAGAAATTAAGAATTTGCAAGCGCAACAGTCACAAGTGCGATCGCAAATTACGAAAAATACTCAGGAATTGACTAATTCGCAAACCCGATTGCAGTTGCTGGAAGCAGAATTGCCCGCACAGGAAACTCAATTGCAGCAGTACCGCCAAACTTTGGCGCAGTTGGAAGAGTCGAATAGTCACAGCGAATGGCAGCAAATGCAGTCTGGTTTGCGGACTCTGGAAGCGCAATTGCAGGAGCGAGAATTGGCTCACAGAAACGCCCAGCAGCGCCAAGGAGACTTGCAAAATCAATTCGGGCGTTTGGAGGAGAAAATTAAGGAAGGCAGCGAGAAATTGCAGGAATGGCAAGTGCAGCAAAATGCGGGAACTGATGCTGTCAACCGGATTGTTTCGCAGCAGTTGGAACTCGATCGCCAAATTGCGACAGCTAAGGCGGCTTTGGCCCAAATTGAGGAGAAATTGGGTGTGGAAAAGGGCGATCGCGATCGGGCGGAATCTCAACTGCGAGAGCAGCATTTGGCGAAACAACAGTTACAATGGCAGTTGCAAAAACTGCACGAAACTCAGCAGGAACGCCGCGAACAATTAGCCGCAGTTCGCACTCTCATGGAAACGCAGCGGGCGGAAATGCCCGATCCGGTGCCGTCGATTCCAGAAGATGTCGAGAAAGCTAATTTGACGGAGTTGCAGCAGGAAGTAAAGGCGATCGCCAAACGTATTCAAGCTCTAGAACCAGTGAATATGTTAGCCTTGGAAGAGTACAATCGTACTCAAGAACGCCTGCAAGAATTGAGTCAAAAGTTGACGACATTGGCAGGAGAACGCACTGAACTATTGCTGAGAATTGAAAACTTTACTACACTCAGGCGGCGCGCTTTTAAGGAAGCTTTCGATGCGGTTAACGAGAACTTCCAGACTATTTTTGCGGAACTTTCCGAAGGTGACGGCTATCTCCAGATAGATGATCAGGAAGACCCCTTCAGCAGTGGCTTGAATTTGGTCGCTCACCCGAAGGGTAAACCTGTTCAGCGGCTGGCTTCTATGTCGGGAGGCGAAAAGTCTCTGACGGCGCTGAGTTTTATTTTTGCGCTGCAACGCTACCGCCCGTCTACGTTCTACGCTTTTGATGAGGTGGATATGTTTCTGGATGGGGCAAATGTGGAGCGATTAGCTAGAATGATAAAACGACAGTCTGAACAAGCCCAGTTTATTGTTGTGAGTTTGCGGCGACCTATGATTCAATCGGCTGAGCGTACAATTGGTGTTACTCAAGCGCGGGGAGCTTATACTCAAGTCATAGGACTTAAGTTGTAGTCTCAGTGTCTCAGTTGACGATCGTGTTGAGTGATATATGTACTTAATAAATCAGGATTAGAGTTAGAATGACATCCGAACAAATTTGCCAACGCTCCGATATTCTCGGCACTCAGGTCATCACCCGCGACAGAGGTAAACGCTTGGGTGTAGTCAGTCAATTGTGGGTGGACATCGATCGGCGGGAAGTTGTGGCGATCGGTCTACGTGATAATATATTTGCGGTCGCTGGACTACCGAGGTTTATGTTCCTCAGCAATGTCAGCGAAATCGGCGATGTGCTGTTGGTGGAAGATGAAAGTGCGATCGAAGATGATGTTGATGTTGAAGTCTACAGCATTTTGATTAACAGCGAAGTGATCACCGAAACCGGCGAACTTTTGGGAAGGGTGCGAGGCTTTAGGTTCGACCCCGAAGACGGTAAGTTAGTTTCTATAATTATCGCTTCCCTGGGAATCCCCCAAATCCCTGACCAAGTTCTCAGTACCTATGAGTTGGGGATTGAGGAAATTGTCAGCAGTGGCCCGAACCGCTTGATTGTGTTTGAAGGTTCCGAGGAAAGGCTGAGACAGCTTAGTGTGGGTTTGCTGGAGCGCGTCGGTTTGGGCCAAGCACCTTGGGAGCGCGAAGAGGACGAGCAAGGTTATTATCCGAAACCCGTGGCTACGGGAAATCAATTGGGCCCGGGCGTGCGGATTCCTGCACCGGAAATGCGCAGCCGAGTAGCGCAGCCTGTGGTTGAGGAAGTTCCTTGGGATGAGGATTCGCAGTGGAATCGGCCGCCGGTACGCCAGCCGCAGCAGATGCGCGTGATGCAGCCTCAGCCGATCGACGATTATGATGAGTACGAAGAGGATAATTGGGGCGGCGAGGAGGACGATTACGAGGACGATGAGTACGAGGCGAAGCAGTACAGCCCTGAGGTTTCTAGCCCGAAGGAGTCGGTGGTTGAGTACGAGTACGAGGATGATGTGGAGGCTGATGCTTGGGCTGACGATGAAGCGCCGAAGCCTTACAAGGCTCCTCGCGTGAATATCCCTGAGAAGACTAAGACTCCTGAGTATGAGGAAGAGGCTGGTTATTAGGAATTAATCAATTAGCTCAAACCAATATTTTGCACTCTTCTTAAGGACGGGCAAGATGCCCGTTCCACAATCAAGTTTATTTTTTGTGGAACGGGCATCTTGCCCGTTGCTGATGTCAAGAACAGGCTTTCCGGCCTGTTCCACAATAAAATTCATCTCTTGTGGAACAGGCCGGAAAGCCTGTTCCTAAACAAGTAATTGAGAATGGTGCAATATCTCAGTTTAAACCAATATTTTGTAGGCACGGGTTTTACGAATAATATTTAATTCTGGCAAACAATCGAGTGGGGTAGATTGGGGGATGCAGTAAAGGCGCTGAATCTAATTAAATTAGATCGATGAACTATAGCAATCCTAAATGATTTTCTGTAGGGACACGGCATCTTGAGTGTCCCTACAGATGGATTTTGGGGAAATCACATTTATGTTCGCGGTAGGGATAATGATTTAGGATTGCTATAGATAATACTCGCATGGCAGTTTACTATACTTTGGCTGACATTTCATCTTATGTTAATGATCCAAAAAGATTTTGCTAAAAATGTTGTTTTCAGATTAATAACTTATATAATTATCCCAATATTTATATCTGCCGGCAGTGCTGAAATCGTCTTGAGAGTGGCGGGATACAAACCCTGGCAAATAGAAAATGTCGATGTAGCAGTCGAACCAAAAGGTAACTTTTTCACCAAAGACTCGGAGCTCGGCTACAAGCATTTGCCGGGAAAATTCAAAGTCACGCTTAACGGCAATTACTCATTTAAGGCAACTCATCTCAATAATAGCTTAAGGATAACACATCCGCTCAATACTTACAATCAATCGTCAAACAAGCCGGAAATATGGATATTTGGCTGTTCTTTTACCTACGGTTGGTCGTTGAATGACAGCGAAACTTATGCGTGGTTGCTGCAAGAAAAATTACCTAAGTATGAAATAGTTAACTTTGGGGTTAACGGCTACGGCACGCTGCACTCGTTTATTCAATTCAAAGAAGCACTGAAACAAGGAAAAAACCCAAAATAGCGGTGATTGCTTATGCGGGATTTCACGATAGGCGCAATACTTTATTGAGGGCGAGAAGCAAGCAAATGGTTGCTTGGAATAAACTCGGCATTCTGTTGCAGCCCGATGCTAGGCTGAGTGGAGAAAATAATTTTACCTACAGCATGGCTAAACTGGAATATCCCGAGTGGCCCCTGATGCGGGTTTCGGCATTTGTGAATTTGCTGGAGGTAAATTACAATCAATTTGAGGAGGGATTGTACAAAAGTCACGATGTTTCTAAGGCAATTATTAAAGAGTTTCACCGCGTGGCTGAGGCTAATAATGTTAAGTTGGTTGTGGCGGGAATTAATGCCGGTTCTGCTAAGATGTTGGATGAGTTGAGTCAGGAGGGAATTGCGACAGTAGATATTTCTGTGGATTTGAAAGTACCGGGAAATAATAATTTACCTCATGATATTCATCCGAGTGCGACGGCGAATCTGCAATATGCGGAAAAGTTGGATGTTTTTTTGCAAGGTACTGTTTTAAAGTAAAGTTAACGAACCGCGTGTAGGCTGCGCGAAGAACGCGAAGGAAGAAAGAGGAAGTTTAGGAATTATTTGGGGTTGTTCGAGTGATGGGATTATTTGATTTTAAGTTGCGTCGCAAGTTTCTGATTGATGGGTTGTTCCTGTTTTTGCTGGTTCTGGCAACGGTTGGATTAACGTCAATTTATGTATCTAGCGAACGTACTTTTTATTGGTGGGATTACGCGGGATACAACACCGCTACAGTTAACACGGCAAATTTATTTCGAGACTCGCCGGATCAAGCATGGCGCGGAGTTATAGATTCGCTATCCAAAGAAAAAAACCTGTTAATCACGCTGCCGTTAGTGCCGTTTATTCTGTTATTTGGTGACTCTCGGTTGAGTTACATTCTCAGCATTTCGCTGATTTATGTCCTGCCTTTTCGCTTGTTATTAGGGGCAATTTCTGCAAGGCTTATTCCAGTTGATCCGCAGCGGGTGTTTTGGTCAACTGTGCTGCTGAGTTTATTGATTCCGATGAGTTGGATACCGACTCTGCGGGGATATTTGGATACTGGCGGCTGTGTGTTTATAGCGTTGGCAATTTGGGTTTATTTGCAGGATGTTAAGCTGAAATCTTGGTGGAAGATGCCGTTAATTGGATTGTTTCTGGCGGCGGCGATTCTGTGGCGGAGACATTTTGCTTATAGTGCGATCGCATTTTTGGGTGCGGCTAGTTTACAGGCTTTGGTGGAGTTTTGTGTACAGTATAAAAATCCCAACTCAGTTATGAATTTTGATGGGGACGCTGCTCAAAGCCATCCCACAATTTATTTAGGATTTCTAGATAAAATTATTCAAAACAAAGCGTGGAAAAATTTGTTTGAATCTGGCGTTAAATTGGGTTTGATAGCTGCAACTAGCTTGACTGTTTTAATGTTGGTAGCGGGGGATTTTACTCGCAGTGCTCTGACAGTTAATTACGGCAATTTGTATGCTGCTTGGAGTTTACCTGTTAATGATATTTTAACTCGTTATGCGTCTTTTTACGGTTTGGGAACTTGGGTGCTGGTACTGATTGGTTTTTCGGCGGGGATTCTCACCCGAATGCTGGTTCCTAGGGCGACTATTTTTGTTTGTTTGTTTGGGGTTTTGTCGCTGGTTGAATGGTTGTTGGTGTTGCGTTACGGCTACTTGCACTATACAATTCATCTGACACCGATCGCACTTTTGGGTTTGTCAGCATTTTTCTGGACAACTTGGCTGACACTCAAGGGAAAAATCCGCTATTTGATGCTGGGCGGGGCGGCTTTTTACCTGATTGTGAATGCAGCCGTCGGGTTGATTCCTGTGAAGGTTGATTTGTCAAGACTGTTTGTGAGTAATTTTGGGCCGTTAGTGCGATCGGACTACGGCGAAGTTGTAAAATTAGTAGAGTTTCTGCGAAAATTAGCACCAAATGAGGAACCAATTTATATTGCAGGTGCTTCTAACAGTTTTAATGCTAATGTACTCAGACAAGCTAATCGCAAATTAAACCCGCCGGAGGGTTGGTGGAAACTAAATACCATCGGGAGGCCGCAAATTGACTCCCGCGATACTTACCCGCTACCGGAGTTATTACAGGCGCAATATGCGGCGGTTGCTACACCTTTTCAGCAAGTATTGGCTGGTGATGAGCAAGTTTTGCGATCGCACGAGCAAGATGTTGTTAAAGTTATCTATGATGTCTTTACTCAAAACTGGGAAATTTCCCGCGATTTTCAGTTGTTACCAGAACAGTTTAAGTTAGAAAACGGCGTGACTGTCAGCATTTATCGGAGAATTCGTCCCACGGATACAGGCACAGCAGTTCGCACTTTATACGCGATGCAGCAACAAATAGGCGATCGACCAGGCACACAGTTAGATTGGATTAGTTTGCAGCAGTCAGTCTACACAAGTGCTAATTATTCAGTCAGTCGAGAATCTGATAACCTATATAAAATTGTAACTCATCCCATTAAAAATAGCACTAAACTCGATACTTCTTTTCTGTATTTAGGTGCTATTTCAGACAGGGTGCAAGTTACCGGCAAACTCACTTTACTTAACCAGCAATGTCCGGGAGTTGCCCTGCGCTTGACTTTGTGGGACAAACAAGGTAAGTTGATAGACTCTGCGAAGATGGAGTATGGTGGCAAAAGTGCGATCGATCTAAATCTATCTGTTGGGGGTAAAAATCCAGTTTATTTGCTGCTTGAAGTATTGAGTAACGACAAACAGGATTTAACAAAGCAATGTCAACTGGAGATTAACAATTTAGCTGTCGATAGGTAAGTTGAACCGCCAACAGACAAGTTTGCATCAATCATGAATTAATACGGAAACCGCAGATTGCAGGCGGATAAACACAGATGAACGCAGATATATTTTAGGATGATTTGGGAATGAGCGATCGAGGTATAATGCAGAAATATCAAAAATCTAACAAGTATTTTAATCTATCTCTCTATACTTTTGTCATCATCGGTTCCCTGATGGCAACTGGCTATATTTTCCCCATTGGTGGCAATTTTCCCGAAGTGCCACCGATTCAATTTATGCTAAATCCTGAACTGTACAAAAACGATTATTACGTTCAGGAAATGGTTAAGTTTAATCCCCGATACTACTATTATTATATCATCTATTTGCTAGCAAACTTCGGAACAAGCATTCCCCTAGCGCATTTTATTTATCAATTCCTCGCCTTCGGTTCATTTATCCTAGCTTGCTACGCAATTATCAAGATTTATACTAATTCCAAACTGCCCGCAGCAGCAATGGCTTTTTTATGTATAGCTGCTTCATTTACAGATGTTGGCAACACGCTGATATTTTCTACTAAATCAGTACCGAGTACCTTCGCGATGGGCTTCGCAATCTGGGGAATTTACTTTAGTTTGCGTCAAAAATGGTTGACAGGATATTTCTTTTTTGGACTAGCTTGTTTGCTGCAATTCTTAGTGGGTTTGCTACCGGGATTGATGATGATTCCCGTTTTATTGATTGAATCTGTAAGACGGCGGAAGATTAAAACGTTGATTTGGGCGATCGCGCTTTTAGGCACAATGGCAAGTATAGTATACGTACCGATGTTATTGACAGGTACTACCAGCACTCACACTATCGACAATGCCAAGTTTGTCTTCATTCACGCCCAAGTCCGCAATCCCCACCACATCCTCCCGTCAAATTGGGCTGTCGGGAATTGGTTCAACTTTATCTGTTTTATTCTTGGCGGCTTGCTTTGCATCAAAAAAACAAATTTACTCCCAAAAGAAGACAAAATAAATTTTTACGTAATTCTCGGAACCTCAATCTTTGCACTATTCCTAAATTACATATTTGTCGAAGTTTACCCCCAGGCTTTTATTGCCAAACTACAACTAGCTAGAACAGTACCTTTTGCTCAAATAATTATATTTATTGCTGTTGCTTTGACGTTAGATGAAGTTGACCCACAAAAACAAGCACCTGTTAGCTTGCTGGTACTCTCTGTAATGACTTTGCCTTTTCGAGGTGTCATTTTCTTAGGATTCGCAGTTTGGCAAAATAAAAACTACATACTTCCCAAAAGATATAATATATTGTTGTGGATTTTGGCAGCAGGAACGTTTGTATTTAGCTTAACATATCCGCTGACTGATTCATCGGAAATAATAGGCGATCGAATAATCACCCTCCCAGTCTTTTTCTCAATCCTCGCCTTTCCATTTATCCTAGAAAAAACATCATTTGCTACATCTATAAAACAGACTATCACTCATATTTTAGCATTGCTAGCTACTGCAATTTTAGTTTTAGGAGTAGCAGGAATTTTACCCAAACCCATATTAAATGTATTTCAAACAAGAATTAATATTAATGCCGTTCCCACGGACGATTTAAGCAGATTAGCTGTGCGATTTTCGCAAATTAGCAGCCCAGACGCGCTCGTATTAATTCCACCATCAGTTACCAGCTTCCAGTTTTTATCCCAAAGAGCGATTGTCGTTAACTTCAAGAACTTTCCTTTTACCGACAAAGGTATTAAGCAGTGGAAAAATCGCATGGAAGCTGTTTTAGGAGCTCCCTTAAACCCGCAAATGATTTGGGGAGGAAATGACTTATTCATCCGCCGCAGCAGTGCGGATTTAGTCAAAGTAGCTATAAACTATCATGCCGATTATATCCTGACTCGCAGCGATTGGCATCCAAATATTGACGGAGAAATAGTAGATAGACAAGGTAAATGGATTATATTTAAAATCAGGTAGCGAAGAGGTCGGGTTTTTGATATTGTCAATTATTGGCAAATATTGTTGGGGAGCATCCCGGTTTTGCAAATATATCCGTAGGGGCGAAGCATTCCGGTCATAAATCTCTGCTTTTAACCAATAAATTATCTGCCGGAATGCTTCGCCCCTACAAAATTGGGATGCTCCCTATTGTTGGTGAACCCGCCCCTAACATAAACACATCTGCGTTTATCTGTGTTTATCTCCCCGACATCTGCGGTTAAACATCAAAACCCGAATCATCAATAATTTCACAAATCTGCTTGTCCACATAATCAGCAGCCACATTCCGCGCAATCAACTCAGCCAAAATCCCTAAAGAAATCAATTGTACCGACAGAATTGTACACAAAATTCCAAAAAATAACAAAGGTCGATTACCGATAGGCCCAAAACTCATCCCCGCCAAATTGAGAAACCAAATAACAATCAAATAACCAAGCGAAATAGTGCCCACCAAGCCAAAAGACAATCCCAATCCCCCAAACAAATGACCCGGTTTGTGCAAATAGTGCGTTGTGGCTAACACCGTCAACAAATCAATAAAACCCCGCGCATAACGTTCCCAACCATAATTAGATTTTCCATATTTTCGTGGATGGTGTTCGACGACTACTTCACCAATTTTAAAACCCAAATTGTTTGCTAAAGCGGGAATGTAGCGGTGCAATTCTCCGTACAATTTAATCGACTGCAAAACTTCCCGGCGATAAGCTTTAAAACCGCAATTCATGTCGTGCATTTTTACTCCAGTCATCAAACACGCAACGGCATTAAATAGCTTGGAAGGTAAGGTTTTAGAAAGCGGGTCGTTCCGCTGTTTGCGCCAACCAGAAACTAAATCGAATCCCAATTCTAAACTATCTAAAAATTTGGGAATTTCGGCTGGGTCGTCCTGCAAATCGGCATCAAGAGTAAAGATAATTCTCCCTGCTGCATTGCGAAATCCGGCTGAAAGTGCGGCGGATTTGCCAAAGTTGCGGCGCATTTTTATGGCTTTAATGAGTTTAGGATGTTGGCTGGCTAATTCTGCAATTTCTTGCCAAGAAGCATCGCGGCTACCGTCGTCTATAAAAATAACTTCGTAACTGTCATTTCCGGTTTGGGACATGACAATTTGGATTCTTTCAAACAACATTTTGAGCGTTGCTTCTTCGTTGTGAACGGGAATTACGAAACTGAGATTTTTTGGCATGGGGCTATTCTATTTCATTGGTGTTGTTAATGATATTTTTTTTATTAACCGCAGAGGGCGCAGAGGGCACAGAGGAGAATACAGGGAGGTTTTTTAGTTTGGATTGATAACTTGGGAGTTTCGCAAAGCTACCCAGCCTTGACGGTTTTTAAATGAGGCATAGGCTGTCAATAATGTATCTGTTGGTGATGTTTGAACGTATCCTTTCCAAGCTGCTAATTCATAAGCTGGGCCAAACAATTTCACTAAGTCTGGACGCGGAAATCCTGACATTGCGAAACCTCGAACGACATTTTCTTGGTTAAGAATGGCAATACATTTGACATTATTTTCGGGGTCTCCCACCCAGCCAATTACTCTGGAGGCGGCTGGTGCGAGGGTAGTTACTGTATCAAAATATCCGGGTACTCCGTCTTTTGGTGCTGAGAGTAAATTGGGATTAATTTGTGTGTCTAATGCTGCACAAAAATTGTGTTTTTTGATGTTTCGATTGAATGGTACTAAGTTGTTAGTTTTTAAAGCATCGATTAATCCGACAAAGGCCGCCGGTTTGTTGCCTACTTTGTCTTTAATTAATGTTATGTCGGTGATGCCTAATTGCAGTGACAGTGCTACTAATGGTTGATAGGTTGCTCTGCGGGCGATCGCCATTGCAGTTTCGCCGCCCATCCCGTACATTAAAATCACGGCGACTGTGGCGACTGCAAACAGCGGTGTCAGCCAACGTTCTTGAATTCTCGGTATCGGCTGAAACTCCCGCACAGTAAGCACTGTGAGAACAATTGTACTCATCCAAAACAAGGCTGGAAGTGTGGCGTAGCGGGAAGCGGTGGCTTGTTCGATACCAAATCCCGATCGACTAACCGCGGCCATTAACGCCGTTTGCAGTGCGTACAATTGGATTGACAGCCAAGGCAGCCAATGTAGGCGATCTACTTTTTTTACAAATAGCCAATAACAGACAAAACCCACTACAGCAATCAAACCAATTATACCAATAAATGACGCAATAATAATATTTTCACTGAAAATCCCACCGAGATAAATTGGAATATATTCGACAGCTTTGAGCGGGTTAACTTTAGTTAAAGAAGGGTGATTTGCTGGCGTTTTATAAGTTAAAAAATAAATGCCAATTACTGCTATCGAAGCAGCAAAATACAAATAAGTTATCCGCCGAGGAAACCGCAGCACAATCGCAGCACCACACAATATCGGCCACAAACCCAAAGGAGTGCTGTAACTAACACAGCCTAAAATTCCAAACACAATACTACCAATTACCCAGTTATTTGGTTTCCATCCCTCGTTCCCCAGCTCTACCTGGGAATGAATATTCAGAGATTCCGTCTCTCTTTTTTCTAACAAAAGCCGCGCATAAAATTGCAAACAAAATATCGAACAAATTACAAATAAATTAGCAATTATCCAGTGAACGCCGCTGAATCCCCGCATCCAATTGTGAGCGGCCGCCGGAGTAAAACTAAAAATAGAAATGCTAAGGACAATTAAGATAAATTGCAGAGGATCGCGCCTCAATTTTAATGGCAGTAAAGCAATTAATATGTGGCATTGAATCAAAGCCAAAAACCAGGCAACTAAGCACAAGCCAATATTTGAACCTTGAGTGACAGCGATATTTAAGGCATAGATAATTGCCGGAATGAAGACAAAATGCTCGTTTGCCCGAAATATCCAATTAAAAGGATTTGTCGAAAAACCGTCTACTGAATAAAAATTCCATGTCATCCACCAATAATCAAAATTAGACAAGTCTCCGGCTTGGGATATCAAGTACAAAATATATGAAGCTGGTATGAGAATGCCGAGGACTGATGCGGCAATTAAAATAGATTTTTCTTGAAGTTTCATGAATTAGTAAACACAAATAATTTTTATTCCTAGGGGCGGGTTTAGCCGAGAAACCTTGCACATAACACAATACGGTTTACTTAACATATTTATGCCTCGGAGATCCCCTAAATCCCCCTTAAGAAGGGGGACTTTGAGGTCATTCTTGTCCCCCCCTTCTTAAGGGGGGCTAGGGGGGATCGTCTTAAGTAAAGCGTATTGACATATAACAGACAATTTGTGAACAAAACCCGCCCTCGCCTCGCCTTTTCAATTTTTCAATTCATTTCTCTTGCCAGCATTTGTCTGAGCCCTTGCCGCCAGTGGGGAGGATGCGTGCCCAGAAGTGCTGATATTTTCACCGTGGAAAGTACAGAAAAAGCGGGACGTTTTGCGGGTGTCGGATATTCGGCAGTAGTGATGGGAATTACGCGCTTAATTTTGAGAGGAAAGCCCAGTTTTTCTGCTTCTTCAAAAATGGCGATCGCAAAATCGTACCAACTACAAACACCGCTGTTAGTATAGTGGTAAGTTCCAAAAATTTCCGACCCTAGATTCCGGATAATTTGGGAAGTCGCAGCAGCCAAATCTGCCGTCCAAGTTGGACTGCCAATCTGATCTGCTACTACTCTAATTTCTTCTCTTTCCTTTCCCAACCTCAGCATGGTTTTGACAAAATTACCTTTGCCACCATTGCCGTAAACCCACGCGGTTCTAATAATAATATGTCTGCTTCCCGCTTGCCTAATTGCTTCCTCGCCTGCTAATTTTGACTTGCCGTAAGTTCCCAGAGGATTCGTAGAATCTGTTTCGAGATAAGCAGAACCGCTGCTGCCGTCAAATACGTAATCAGTGGAAAATTGAATTAAACTTGCTCCCAGTTTCTCGCATTCTTCTGCAAAGATTCCGGGTGCGATACCGTTGACTGCGTGCGCTAATTGTGCTTCGCTTTCGGCTTTGTCTACCGCAGTGTAAGCGCCGGCATTCACGACTAAATCTGGTTGAATGTCAGCCATTGCTTGACGGATGGTTTCGGGCTGGGATAAATCGACGCGAGTGCGATCGACTGCAATAACCTCTCCCACAGATAATAAGATTGGCTGCAATTCTTGAGCTAGCTGTCCGCTGCCGCCTGCGAGTAAAATTTTCATTATTAAAACACTTGAGCTCTTTTCAACGTTTGTCCAGCTTTGTCTTTGGGTGATAAAATTGGTTCGGCACCATCTAGCGGCCAGGCGATCGCCAAATCCGGGTCATTCCATACAATACACCGTTCGTGTCCCGGTGCATAGTAATCTGTAGTTTTATACAAAACCTCAGCAATGTCTGATACTACTAAAAAACCGTGAGCAAAACCGGCCGGCACCCAAAGTTGCCGTTTATTTTCTGCACTCAACAAACAGCCCACCGACTTGCCAAAAGTCGGCGAACTTTTTCTAATATCTACTGCTACATCAAATATTTCGCCCGCAATTACCCGCAGCAATTTACCTTGAGGCTGCTGCATTTGGTAGTGCAAACCGCGCAGGACATTTTTAGAAGACTTGGAATGATTGTCTTGAACAAATTCTGTCGTTACGCCTGTTTTTTCTACGAAAGCTTGGTGATTGAAACTCTCGAAAAAGAAACCGCGATCGTCTCCAAAAATTTTCGGCTCAATTATCAAAACTTCAGGTATTTCGGTAGATATAACGTTCATAGTGGCCTGTATCGCGTGATAAACTCATACTCAGTCTATGGTATCTTACTATGAAAACTGACACATATCTCAAAAAGTTGTACGCCAACCGATTTGATTCCCGTCAAATGCAAGCCAAGGTGGCACTGTGGAAGGTTTTGATTGACGATTTTTTACAAAATTATGTTCCTGCCAAGTCGGCGGTTTTAGATATTGGAGGGGGCTATTGCGAGTTTATCAATCAAATTCGGGCCAAAGAAAAATGTCTGATTGACCTGAATCCTGATTCCAAATTATTTGCTGAGGCTGATGTCAAAGTGCTGAATATTGATGTGCTTAACTTAGAAGATCGTACTTTTTTTAGCGAACAGTTCGATCGCATTTTTATCTCAAACTTTTTTGAACATCTCCGCAACAAAGAGGAACTTGTAGAAATTATCTCGTTTTGCTTTGATGCGCTGAAGCCTAGCGGTTCTCTTTTGGTAATTCAGCCTAATTTTAAATACTCTTACAAGGAATACTACGATTTTATAGACCATCAATTACCGATTACGCACTTATCGCTGCAAGAGCTTTTACAAACTGTGGGGTTTAAAATTGAGGAAATGATACCGAGATTTTTACCGTTTTCAACGAAAGGGCGCCCGGCTTCGCCGTTGTTGTTAAAGGTTTACTTGAAATTGCCTTTTTTGTGGCGATTTTTGGGCGGGCAAATGTTTGTTAAGGCGTCGAAATTATAAGTTATAAGAGTCGGCGGTTGAAACCGCGTATATACACAAGAAGTCTGCCGGTGCGGACTGAAGAAAGTGCGATCCTCTGCGATGGCTTCGCCAACGCAATTCTCGACTCACTACCCAATCCAATTTTCTTTGATATATGTTATAAACCCGGTTTTTTTGACATTGATCTGTAACTCCATAATCAATTCCAAAATCAATGAATTATCGCAAGCTGATACCGTTAATATTCACAGCACTCATCCCGATTTATAGTGCAATTTTTGCCTCCGCCGCCCAAAGTATCCCAACGCAAAAACAAAACATCGCCCAATCCGAAACCAAAGGCAATATACCGCGTCAAGCAGCCGTACCTGCATACTGTGCGCCTGATGAATACAAAGAGTTTTTTGAGAATTTCGTGAGGGGAAAAGACCGTCAAGGGACGGATATGCGATCGACTTACACAGCAAATCGCATTGAAGTGCGGAATTATGAAAATCCCAGCCAACTGCTGGAAGTGATGCGCCGCCAAGACGATGAATTTAGCATTAGCTTGCGAGATTATCGTTGGGTTATCCTTGTCCCTTCTCGTGTCGATAATAGTCCTTATACGAGGCTAAAAATTGATTTGAGGCGCGTCTCTCAAGACAGGTTTCGAGTGGATTATATCAAGGCTCAATACAAGTACACTGGAAATATCACTGGTACGGAGTCAGAAGATTTAGTCAAAACCTATGGACAACCGGGGGCTTATGTTTTTCAGCATCGTAATGGCTGCTGGAATTTGACGCAAAAATTGCGATCGACAAAGCAATAGAAAATTTCGTTTATATCTGATATGTTGCACAATAGTCAGAAACCGGGAATAGGAGCAAAAATTCAAAGCCAAAACGTATATTTTTCGTTCATAAACCCGGTTTATTTAAACTTATTGACAATGGTGCAACATCTCAGTTTGAATCGCACTTGCCGAAAACGAAAATATGGATTTTCTACAAAGTGCGATCGCACACCGCCCCTAAAGCTTTAAGCGTAGCTTAATCGGCATCCGTAAAACCCCTAACGCGCGCAATATTCATGCCATCATAAGGTATGTCTATCAAAGTTTTTAAGCACTCACCGACAAAAAACCCGTTGAAAAGGTAGAAAACTGGAGAAAAATTTGTGAATGGCTGGAGGACGCAGGATATCAAACTCAGTCGTCTCCTGAATCTGAATCAGGTGATTGTTTACCAATAAAATTTTTAATAAAAAAAGCTAATATAATTCTCGACAAAAATCAAATAATAGTTGATATTAACCTGCGAATAATAGCCTCTTCACCTTCAGAAATTCCCATCATCGAAAACCTCGATCTCAATGGCAATAATTAACATTGCCGAAAATGGCGTTACACCCGAAGGGATGAAACAGGACAGGGCACTGCCGTTTCCCTACCGCAGAATAAATGGTTTTCTTACCAAATTTCACAAAACATCTGCGCTGCAAAAAATCCCTACAAAATCGAACTTAAAACCACCTCATTAGCAGCAATCCAATCATAAATATCCTGCAAAGCCGCCTCCGGCCCAATCCTAGGCTTCCATCCAGTTTTTTCCATCACCCTAGAAGAATCGGTAATAAAAATCGGAATATCCCCCGCCCGTTCCTCCAAAACCGGATTAATTGCAATCGATTTACCCGCAATCTTCCGGCACAAATCAGTTGCTTCAACCAAAGAAAGACTGTTTTTCAAACCGCCACCGACATTGAAAACTTCGCCGTCAAATTCAGCAAAATGTTCTAACTGATAATTAACTAATGTCAGCAAATCTTCAACGTGCAGCAAATCCCTAACTTGCTTCCCGCTGCCGCCAAAACCGATATAACTCAGCGACTTTTCAAAATAGTGAGCCGCCACCCACAAACCGTAAACTCCCTGATCCACTTTACCCATTTGCCAAGCACCAGTAATTAACCCGCAGCGGTTAATAATTGCAGGCACGTTGTATGCTTCCCTGTATTCCTCAATCAGTAATTCGGAAGCTAATTTAGTTGCTCCGTAAAGCGAACGGTGTCCTTTTAATGGGAAGTCTTCTGATATGCCCAACTCGGATATACCGGGTAATGTTTGCTCTGGGCCGATCGCAAATCTCTCATCCAACTCCAACAGCTTAACAGATTTCACAAGGGCGATCGGATAAACCCGACTCGTAGACAAAAACAACAAACTCGCACCAGTCTGTCTCGCCAACTCCAAAACATTCACAGTACCCAATAAATTCGTCTGCAAAACATACTGAGGCGAACTAAAACCAGCCAATACCGAAGGTTCCGCAGCGCAATCGATAATGCAATCAGGGTTTAGTGCAACTGGATCTAAATCAGCCGCCGTGCGAATATCCCCGTAAACAAACTGAATCCCGCAACTTTTCAGCCTCGGAATATTCAATTCTGATCCCCGGCGGCGCAGGTTATCTAAACAAATTATTTGCCATTCTGGGTGAAGTTTCTTCAGGCCAATTGCCAAACAACTGCCGATAAAACCCGCACCGCCTACAATTAAAATTCTTTCAGGCATTGACTCAACTTTCTTAGAGGATTAATTACTGCTGTTAAATGATTGAAAAATTGTGTTGAGGTATGCCTCGCATTAAAATTGAGTCATCTTGTCAATAAATTTTGACAACTATTCTGGTTCAATTCCCAAAGCCCGCAACTGATTCGCTAATCGCTCAGCCCGCTCTTGGGCTTGTGCAGCTTGTTGCTGTGCTTGCAGTGCAGCTTCCTCTGGCGTAGCAACTAACTGACCATCTGGGGTAAAATAACGCAATTTTCCATCATGAACTCCCAGATATAATTCTAGTACCTCACTCCACAATCTACCAAATTCATTGGCAACAATAGCTTGATATTCTTGACCAATTAGACGAAAACCAGCAAATTCCAAATCTTCAGGATCGAACCAAAAGTATTCGGGCGTTCTAAACCGATTTTGATATAATATCTTTTTTTCCTTGCGATCGACTCTGGCGGTAGAACTAGATAGCAATTCGATAATTAGATCGGGATATCTCCCCTCTTCTTCCCAAACTACCCAGGAACGACGCGGACGTTTTTCGGTGTCGGCGATCAGAAAAAAATCAGGGCCGCGAAAATCCCGATTTTTCAATTGTTGCTGGCTGTAGTAAACCGTCAGATTTGCTCCAACAAAAAAGTCATTGCGTCCGCGCCATTGCCATTCCAAACAGGCAACTAATAATGCTAATTGAATATAATGTAGGGAACTTTCCATTTCTGGCTCATCACTTTCAAGTTGACTGGCATCTGGCATCAATCTTGCCATTTCTTGGGCTGTAAAAACCATGACTTAATCCTCCCAATTTAGTATTTTTTTTTCAACCAAATTTCCCCATAGCCTCCTAATTTAAATTTTACCGCGCGATCGCACTTTTGAGCCATTTGACCATTTTTTCGTAACCATTCCGCAGGTTGCGCCCATTACCTAAGTTGCAGTCCCGATTTTGGTACGCAGTAGTATCGCCATCAAAGTATCAATGGCGGCGCTGCCAAAATCATTAGTCATCATTCCTTCGCAGTCAGCACTTCAGTCCTTGACTTTTGCAACAAATCTAATTTTAACTCATTCATCTTTCTAGTCCTGTGGTAATCGCCGCGAGAGAGATGTTTTTCCAGCCAGACATACAAGACAATAAATAAATATCGGCTGCCCATCTCTTTGATTTTCAGCTTAGAAATGCCAGCAGTCCGATTGTACCACCTCAGAGGAATCACCGCATAGGAAAAACCCCGGACAATTGCTTTTAAAGGCAGTTCTACAGTCAAATTAAAATGATGGCTCAAAATCGGCTGTACGCCTTCAATCACTTCTCGACGGTAGAGTTTAAAAGCATTGGTAACATCGTTATAGCGCCAGCCGAAAATACTTTTTACAAACCAGTTTGCTAAGCGGTTAATTGCTAATTTGTGAATTGGATAATCAACAACAAAGCCGCCTTTGATAAATCGGGAACCGAAAACGCAGTCATATCCTTCTTGCAATTTGCGGTATCCTGTTACCAAATCTATGGGATCGTCGGAAGCATCCGCCATCACAATTGCTACAGCATCGCCGTCAAATTCCGCTAAACCCCGGCGCACCGCAAATCCGAAACCGTTGGGAGGCTGATTGTTGATGTATCTAACTGTGGGAAATTCCCGCGATAATTCCTGGCAAATTTCAAGGGTTTTATCGGTGCTATTGTCATTCACAATCAAAATTTCGTGCGGAATCTCTTCTAAATCGAGCGTCTGGGCGATCGCCCGCACAGTACCATACAAACAGCCCTCCTCGTTGTGGGCTGGTATAATCACCGAAATTTTCACTTTTCATCCTCCGCGCAACTGGACAAACTGGTTGTCAACAGGATTATACACCCAAGCTTTGATCTCGGTTTGAGCGATCGCCCAATCAGCACCCGACACATCAACCGCCCACCTCGCATTATTGTACAACTGCGATTTCAAAATCTTAGCAATATCCGGGCTGTCCAAATTCACATAAGCGTTAGCAAAAAAAGATTGTTTGTCACCGACAGATAGCAGTACGATATTCGGCTGTTTTTTATTCTGCGGGAAAACAGCCCAACCAGCAGCCTTGAAAGATTTTTGGCTAGTTTTAGGTTTGTCTAAATAGCCGTAAACTTTCTCGGAATTAGAAATAAACTCTACATTTTTTGCGAATTTTCTCCAACCTATGCGATCGATAATTGCAGCGCCATCTCTCACCAGCCAAGTTTTTTTGCTCAGCACTCTCAAACAGCTTTCCGGCGAATTCTTGAAAAACTCCGACGGTTCCAGATAGTTAATCAATTGCAAACAATCTTGAGCACCTTGCTTATAAAGAAGTGCCGAGCGAGTTTGGGCGATCGCCTGCTGGGAGTTAACAATAATTATACCAATTAATAGCCCTGCAAATCCCCTATAAAAAAAATTATAGTTGCGTTTTAATGCGACAGTTGTTTCTCGGACAAACAACTGTCCTAGCTGAACCAAAGCAATTAACAGTAAAATCGAATTAGTCGTATATCTCGAAGATTCGATCGCCTGAATCGCACCAAATTCCGCCCTACCAGCCGTAATAAACAGAGCCGACAAAACCGAAAACAAACCTATTGATAGCCAAGGTAAAGCCTGATATCCCCATCCCAAAGGACTTGTGGGATGGGCATCTTGCCCGTCCCCACCCCATCCCAAAGGACTTGTGGAATGGGCATCTTGCCCGTCCCCACCCCATCCCAAATCAATTGATAGAATCTTCTGCCCAAAATGCCATACAAAAAATACAAAACTTGCAAATATTACCAATCCCACAAATGCAGCAAATACAGGTAATCTAACAATTGGCGAACCCAACAAACTTAAAAAGTAATCAATCACCACCAGCGGCTTACTCAACAATGAAATAATACTTGTTTTCCGGCTCGGATGATAATCAATTGAGTAAATAGCACAAGTTGCCACAAACAGTAACATCCATGCGATCAATCTTCTTTTTTTATGTACTCGATTTCCCTCCACAGCCACCACCGCCGGAATCATCGCCAACCAAGACAGCAAGCCTTGAGCCAGGGAAAAACTAGCAATAAAGCAGAATATAGCAGCAATAGAAATTCTAATAGTAGGCAATAATTTGTGAGTTAAAACCAGCGCATAAACCGCCGCAACAAAACACAAATTTACAAAAAACCACGCTAATTGAAATCCCCAAAGCCAGTTTTCATGCTGAACTAGGGAAAATACCAAAATACAAGTTAAAATATTAGCTAAATGCCACAAATCATCCCCAACATTCTTAACCTGCATCGAGGATAACTTGTACATAGCGATAAAAGTTATCAGCGCCAAACCTATGCTGAGACACAACTGATAATTAATATTCCATTGGGAGGCAAAAACCAGCACTGCAATAATGATTTTCGGAAACACTATACGGTGATTGCTGTGCAAAGCCCAAAAATCTTGGAAATTTACATTTCCCTGTGCTATTTTTTCAAATAGGCTGGCTAATCTCCACTCGTCGTCAATGGGAACGTTAACGCTAAAATTGGCTACAAATCCGATTAACAGGAGAAGAGGAATTAGATAGAAGGTGAATAAAATATATTTTTTCATGGAAGTGCGATCGCACCAATTGCCATCACCATTTTATCTCAAACCGGCTTAAATACTCGGTACTCTAAAACTCAAGAAACCGGGTTCTTACTGAAATTGACGGTTGGGGGCGCGTATCTGGGTGAAAAACCCGGTTTCTGCTGCTCCCTACTCTGAGACTCAAGAAACCGGGTTCTTACTGAAATTGACGGTTGGGGGCGCATATCTGGGTGAAAAACCCGGTTTCTAGCTACCCCTAAATCATTACTTAACAGTCTTGAACGTATCCAGTTTGCCAGTAAATCGGTTGATAAACATCTGCAAAACAGTCCGCTTGCCGATATTGATATTAGAGCTTACGGCCATTCCCGACTGCAAGTTAACTTCTTGTTGATTTGGCTTGTCCTTGTTCAACACAAACTTTTGAGTCTTGAGCTTAATTTTGGTTTTGAAAGCGTAGTATTTCCGCAGTTCCGTAGGAGGCTCAGCATCCTTGCTAATCTCTTTCACTTCACCCTCAGCAGTACCAAACTCCATCGCCGGGAAAGCTTCAACATTTACATCAACAGGCACGCATTGGTATTTTGTCAAACCCAATTTCTCTCTATTAACTTCCTTCTCAGGACAAACGCAGCTTTTACCTTTTTCGCAGTCAATCTTTTCTCCGTCTAATTGTTTTCCGTGATACGGCTCCAATTTCTCGCGCTTTTGTCTCAAAGCATCCAATACCAGAGCCACATTGCTGTTTTCCAGGTAAACAACTGCTTCCAGACCGTTTTCGTCGTCCAAAACCTTGAGCAGCTTCTCAGTTTGCTGCGCTTCATAATAAGCTTCTTCACAGCGTGTTGGGCGTGGCTCCCCAGGCTTCACGACTGAGTTAATGATGGATTGGCAAATCGGATCTTTCGCTATATCCAACTTCGCATTCTCCTTCTTAGAAGGTTTCAAATCAAAGATTACCCCAGATACAGGAGACTTCAGAATTTGAGTATCGCGGTTTTGTTGGGCCTTTTCTAACTGAGCATTTACCTCGGACAACTTTTTCAGGTTTTCCACTTTGAAGCGGCTGAGTTGAGAATCGCTGCTGGCAATTTGTTTTTCGTTGTCAGCAATTTTGGTGTACAGTTCTCTGGCCCAGGCATCCTTGGTGTTTTTTAACTGTTCTTGGGCGCGGGCGATCGACTCCTGAATGCGCGCTTGCTCTCCTTGCTGGCGCTGTACTTCAGCGGTTATTTTTTGGATGTCACCTTGACGCGCATTAATTTCGCCTCGGCGCGTATTGATCTCACCTCGGCGGGTGTTGATTTCGCCTTTGCGGGCGTTGATTTCTCCTTCGCGCTGCTTGATTTGATCTTGCTGTTTCAGAACGTCGCTTTGGCCTCTGAAAACATCTTGTTCCTGTTTTTCTTTTTGCAGTTCAGCGATGGCTCCTTGCTCCACCAGCGGGCCGAGTCTGCCCAAAATGCCTTGATTCGACTTCAATACTTGTTGGGATTTCACTAATTGTTCGTCAGCCAAATCTCTCTGAGCCAGGGCTGATTTGACTTGCTCTTGTGAAGAAGCTAACTGCTGCTGAGAATAATTTAATTGGTTCTGAGCAAAACCAAATTGTTGCTGTGCTACCGTCATTTGATCGCCGGCGGCTTTTTCAGCATTCTCAGCTTGCTTGAGTTGTTTGTCCAACTCCTGAACTTGACCTTGGGCTGCGGCTACGCGAGACAGAAATTCCGATCGATAATTAACATACAGTCCTTGCTGAGCGGCATCAAAATTTCCGCTCGATCCCCTGTTGAGGTAAAGCTCGTCAATCAGAGCTTGCAGCACTTGATTTTGTGCAACCAGGCTCTGTCTGTCCTTGATGGTAGATTCTAGGTTAGAAGGAATAGGGCCTTGAACTTTGCCGCTTACAACATCTTCGTAAAATTTATTTTCCTTTTCCAGCGCTTCTTTAGTTTTCTGGATCGACGTTAAATCGGCACCGGGTGCGAGGGGGTTGAAAGTAAGCAGAGGCTGGTTTTTTTCTACCCGATCGCCATTTTCAACGTGAAGTCTCACCACAGCGCCCGTAGCAGGTGCTTGGATGTCTCTAGCACCATCTTTGAGTTCCAATTGGCCGACAGCGGGGACAGCTTGCTCTACGCTAGCAAAATAAGCCCAAACCACCGCAGAAGTGGTCATCAGCATAATCATCCACAAAAACAAGTGCGACCAAATCGCTGGTTTTTCGAGAATAATTGGTTGCTCAGAAAGTGTGATCGATTTCATAGCCATATGTTACTTCTCAATTACTAATTGTTAGCGATCAGTTGTGTGTTTTGAGATATCAAGTATTCGATGACTCTTGTTGTTGGAAGAGGCAATAATAACGTCCTTTAAGAGCCATTAATTCTTTATGACTTCCCTGCTCGACTACAGAGCCTTGATCCATCATAATAATTATGTCGGCGTTTTGAATTGTAGTCAGGCGGTGAGTAATGAAAAACACCGTGCGACCGGCGAAAGATTCTGCTAAGTTATTGCAAACCTGGCGTTCGGAATGGTAGTCCAGGGCGCTTGTAGCTTCGTCCAAGATTAGCAGTTTCGGGTTTTGCAAAATCGTCCGGGCGATCGCCAAACGCTGCCTTTGACCCCCAGAAAGCGACGCACCCCGTTCTCCCACGATCGTATTGTAGCCAGCGGGCAAACCCATAATAAAATCGTGAGCCACTGCTAGTTTCGCAGCTCGCACAATCTCATCCGTACTCGCATCAGGATTACTTAGAGCAATGTTTTCTTGTACCGAGCAGTTAAACAGTAAAGTATCTTGCAGCACTACCCCAAGTTGGCTGCGGAGCGAATATAACTCCACCTTAGCAATGTCGTAACCGTCAATAAAAATTCGTCCCGAAAGCGGGGCATAAAGACGCTGCAACAGCTTCATCGCCGTACTTTTACCGGAACCGCTTCCCCCCACAATTCCCACAAAACTGCCAGCGGGAAAATCCAAATTCACATTCGCCAATTGTAGAGCTCCGCTCTCCAGGAATCGGAAGGAAACCTCCTCATATGTCACCTGCCCTTGAATTGCGGGCAACGGAATATTGTTGCGGTCTTCATCGCTGGTTTCCGTCGGCGTATCGACGATATCCTTGAGCATATCGATCGACATCGAGACCTCTTGGAAACTCTGCCACACGCTCACAAAACGCAGCAGCGAACCAGTCACGTTCCCGGAAATAATTCGGAAAGCAATCAACTGACCCAAAGTAATGTCATTGCTCAGTACCAAATAAGCTCCCACCCACAACTGAGCCAAGTTACCCACCTGGTTTAAAAAGCTGCTAATGGTACCTGCCGTAGTCCCTGTGATAATTGTTTTAAAACTAGCTGTAATGTATTTAGCGTAGCGGCTCGACCACTCCCAACGGGATTTCAATTCAATATTTTGAGCCTTAACAGTTTGAATCCCGCTGACTACTTCCACTAGATAAGATTGAGAGTCAGCAAAACGCATATTTCTCTGTTTGATCAGGCGCAGCACCAGCGGATTGATCAGAATAATCATCAGCGCCAGTATCGGTACCACTGCCAAAGATACAAAGGTTAGCTTCACGCTGTAGGAGAGCATGACGGCGACGTAAACCACAGAGAATACTGCATCGAGAACAACTGTCAAAGCTGTACTCGTCATGAATTCCCGAATCTGGCCCATCATGCTGAATTTATAAACCATGTCTCCGACGCGCCGATTATCAAAGTAATTCTGGGGCAGCCGGAGCAAGTGGTCGATTACCTCTGCACTCAATTTAACGTCGATGCGGTTTGAGGTGTCTATAAACAAGAAGGTACGCAAACCGTTTAGCAGTCCTTCAAACAGGGCAACACCTAACAAAAACGCCCCCAAAATATCCAGGGTGTCAATGCTGCGCTGACCTAATACTTTATCAATAATTACTTGGCTGATTAATGGGTTTGCCAGACCGAATAGCTGCACGAAAAATGAGGCGAGCAATACCTCAAAAAACACTGTCTTGTGTTCCATCAGCGCCGGCACAAACCACCAGAAGCTGAACTGCTCTTTTTGTTCGACTTGCGGAGCTTGCAGTAGCAGGACTTCTCCTGATTCTCCCCAGATTTCTTTAAACTGAGGTACTCGCTTCCGCATCAGCCCTTTTTCGGCTGTCGCTATCACCAATTCTTGCTCGGTAATGCTGTAAATAATGGCAAAGCTATTTTCCCATTTAATCATTACCGGGGCTTTGATGCGGTTGATGGCTTCTGCGGGAACTTGCGCCAATTGGGGCGTTAGGCCGATGCTTTGGGCGATCGCACCGCAGGCTTGGATACTGATAGAACCCGCAGTTTTTAACTGATTTTCGAGAACTTTGCGGATAATATCTCGCCGAAATTTTAGGCCGAAATACTTGCTCAACATCTGGAAGCAAGCTAGGGGCGCGTCAATCTGCCCTTTGCCCCGGAAAATTGGGTATCTCGCCGCATCCTTTGGTTGGTTGTCTCCGGGTTCTGGGGGACGCTCTGGGGCGATCGTAATGTCGAGCAATTTTCCACCAGGTGGCTTCTCGCCAAAGCCTGCTATCTCTGTCTCGGCATCTAATACGCTTGATGGGTCTGGTTGAGATTCTGGGGGTTCGCGGAAGCCAATTAAGCGAGCGCCCGCGCGGCCTTCTACTTTTAACGATTTGGCTGCATTTTCCATAGAGAAGCGGCTGCCGGTGGGAAACTCGCCCAAAACGCCGCTGCTGACGAGCCAAATTCGATCGGCATCTAGCTCTTGTGCGAGATCCTGAGTTTTTTTGTTACCGCTTGGCACGTTGACAACTGTCGCGTCTTGCCAAGCGTGCATAGTCAGTTCCTTGAGATTAGAAGTACCATCGGCTTGGCGCTGCAATTCCAGACTCAACAGTTCAAATACTTCGCTCAAGGAACAGTGATCGCGAAAAGCTTCTCCAAATGTCGGCTGTTTTTCCAGTACACTCAAGAAATCTTCGGCAGGTATGACGATCGCGACGACATCCGTAGAGGCGATCGCAGTTTCGCAGGGAACACCCCTGAGCAAGCCAGCCCAGCCCACAATTTCCTTTGACTGCACCAATCGTAAACTCACGTGGCGCTGCGAGCGCTGGTCAAAGCCCAACAGCCGGGCCTGTCCTTGATAGATAATTGCCACCTGAGTCGGCATTTTTTCGCGTTCAAACAGGGGTTGCCCCGTCCGGTAGCCAAGGAGCTGGCATTTAGCCACCAAGGCCGTGAGAGCCGTCTCTGAGAGACGGTCAAAGGGAGGTGTTTGAGCTAAGAAATCCTGAATTTGGGAGAGGGAAACAGCGGAAGAAGTCATGATATTGAAGACACAGAAGAGAGGGGCTGTAGCGGGCCTATTTGCGATATTTGTTCGGCGAGCCAGCTTTCAAAGAGTTCGTTAATCAAGTGCAGCCGCATCGATTCATCGAGCTGGGCTGGCATGAACTTTTCTAGTCGAATAATTACCATCCATTCTGCCAGAGGACGCGGCGTCCAGAGTTGATTGGGCTGGCTGACTGATAAAAGTTTACTGATTGCTGGGTGAGGCTGACTCAGGGGTACTGGGCCCAACAGGCCGCCAGACTTGGATTCGGGGCCTTCGGAAAAGTCGCGGGCCACTTCGGCAAAGCTTTGTTCCCCTTCCAGGATGCGAAAGTAAAGTTCGTTTGCCAGTGCTGGGTTTTTGGTGCGTACCAGGGAATAGACTACGTGGTCTAGGCTGGCTTTGCGGGTTAAAAAATAATTATCTACTTTAGGTCTCCAAGTCTCTTGCTTGAATTTTTCGATCAGCAAGGGCCTGACGGCCATCTCTTGAAGTTCTTCTTCCGTCATATTTTGACTGCGCAGCCAAGCTTCTTTGGCTTCAGGGGCTGTCAGTTGGTGCTGTGCCAGAAAGTTCTCGACGGCGGAGTGGCGTTCTTCGTCGCTGCAACTAAAGGATGCGATCGCTTGGTCGATGATTACACCCCGTAAGAATTGGGGCATCAACTGGTAACGCTTCAGGAGCGATGGCATATCCTGAGCTTGCAGTAATTTATCGCCTATTTGAAAAAGTCCTGTCATTTTTTAATCTCCAACTGACTTGCGCTTCCCCTTTTAATTTAGGTGTGGCAGGAAAAGAGCGACAACCACTAACCCGTCGATTCCCCGATGATAGCAGAGCCTCAAGAAAGCTAGCGCTATTGCTGTCTATTTCTTGACGCTTTGCATCCTGACGGGGTTCCTTTCAAATAGTTGGCCTATCTGATGGGAGTAAGCGCGGCTGTCGAGAATTTTGGGATTTGCCAGCATTGTTTGCTGGACTCGATCCCGATAGCGCCGGCGCAGTTCTGGATTGGTTCCCAGTGCTGTACTCAGTTCTATATAAGAGTTCTCGCTGTTTGCTACCAGTTCCGGAAGTTGTAATTCTTCGAGGACTGCTGCGACGCGCGAATCGCGAGTTTCTTGCCCTTTTCTTGCCACTACAGGCAACCCCACTAACAGCGGTTCTACTAAGGAGCCGGCATCGCTGTATGGATAGGAGTCTAAGTATATATCAGCCAATTCCAGACATTTTATGCAATCTGCGCGATTTGGTAGCGCCCGTATCACAACTAACTGCTTTTTGTCAATCCCAAATTCCCCGAAAGTCGATCGAATTTGGTGATAAAAAGGCACTGTCGGATAGTTTTCGGCGCGGGAGCGAAAGGGATACAAAACTAAAATAGAATTCGGTACGGCGGCAATAATTTTTGCCCAAGTTTCTCGCAATTCTGGGATAATTGTCCAAGCCCGAGCACAGGAGATGAACACTACAGATTCATCGGTGGCTCCCCAACTGCTGCGAGTCGGTTCAACTGTGGCAGGTGCTAACTCTACAGTAGGATAGCTGAAACAAACTCCCGAACCTTCTAAAGTAATTAATTGTTCGCGATACTCTGCTGCTGCATCTGCCGGCAATGTCAAATCTCCGACAATCAAATAATCGATATTGCGGGCTGCGGTGGTGGCGGGATTTGATGCAGCGGTAGCCATTTGCACGCGCGCCAGTCGGTGCAAGCACAGCAGCGCCGTTGTTTGGGAAGTTTCGGCGATATTAGTGCAAATTAGCAGAATATCTAAATCGTGCGATCGAATTTCTCGCACTTGCTCTTGCAAATCTGCCGGCAATTGCACCAGTTGGTCAGCGCAACTTTCGCAATATTTCGCCAGTCGCTCATCTTCTACCTGGAAATAATACACGATAACTTCAAATTTGTCTCTTTCTAAATATTCAAAAGCTGGAATTGCAGCAAAAGTCTCTAATTCAGCACTAATTTTATCGAGCAAAAAGCCGACTCTAATCTTAGTTGGCTCAGGTTTTCTATCAGCAAAATCCCAGTCTATTTTAGATCCGATATTTTTTAAATGAAATTCCAGAATATCAGCTCGCTGGTTCAATACATTGAGCAAATTTGCATCGTTCAAATACAAAAATTTGAAGCTAACACTCTTGGCAATAAATGCCGCTACATAACACCAAACTTCCGCATCGGGAAAACGGGCGATATTCGCAGCAACATACTCGATTAAATCCTCGAAATATTCAGAATACTTTTCAACCTCTCCCGTTTGTTGAAAACAAGTCGGAGATTGAAATAGGAATTTCAGAAAATCATCAAAAAACCACTGGGGAATCGCTGAATTTTTATACTCTAACGGCAACTGATAAGCCTCGCGGTACAGCATTGCTGCCAGAGAATATTGAATCTGATCGGCAACTTCCCCTACTTCAGCAAGTTTCGAGCATAACTGCTGGACAAAACTTTGTTCCGACTCCGTTAAAGTTTCATGTTTGAGGTGGCTATCTAGTAGCAATTTATGAGCTTTCCCGGCTGCTTGCGAGTAAGCACTTGCTAATTTTTCGATGGGATAATTCAGCCAATATTCAGCTAGTTGTTGGCGGTGTTGGCGCATTTGCGCCAGAAGAGAATGGTTTGATGGCAATTTTTTGTACTTTTCAACCAGTGTTGACAAGTCAGATATATTAGGCTGGGTTCTCGATGCTAACTTTTGGCGGATTGTCTGTTTAATTTGTTGATTCAGGAAACTGTAATCAGGACTATTTAGTAATTTCTTGTAAAATTTAAAGGCATCTTTATGATTTTCCCCAGTAGCGAAGTTTTTCCAAGTTTGTTGTTGGGGATGAATCCTGAGTGACGACAGTGTTTCGTCTACAAATCCGATGTGATAATTCCCCATGATTCGCCACCACATATCTAAGTCTACATATTGAGATAATGCAGAATCAAATAATCCTATTTCGGCAAAGACTAGGGTGGCAATTAAGACGGTACTCGGCTCACCAATTTTGTTAATTGGTTTGCTCAAGCAGTTAGTATCGGCTAGCAATTCTTTTCCGGGCTGAATTGATTTTAAATTCGACCAACTTTTGTGCAAATTTTTAAGTGATTGGGAAGCTCTGCGCAAAATTGGATGAGATTCATCTTCCGCTATGGTGATAGCGCGCGGGGAGAAAACCATGCCTATTTCGGGATTTTGTTGGGCGAGGGCGACCATTTTCTCGATACATTCTGGTGCGAGTAAGTCGTCTTGAAACAGAAATTTAATGTATTCACCTGTTGCTTGGGAGATACAAAAGTTCCAGTTTTGTGATAAGCCGTAGTTGCGGTGGAGGATGATGCGGAAATCGACGGTTGTTTGGGATTGGAAGGTTTGGGCGATCGCAATTGTGCGGTCTGTGGAGCCGTCGTCGGATATAATCAGTTCTATGTTAGAGTACGTTTGGGCGATCGCACTTTTGATTGTTTCCTCAATAAACGCTTCTCCGTTATATGTCGGAATGCAAATGCTCACCTTCGGCTGCCAGTTTTTTAGTTCTGTTTTTGATTGAGTTTGTTGCTGTGAAGCTGCAAAGTCAGTTTGGGGATAAGATTGCTTGATTCCTCGCAATGACAAGGAATATTGATCCAAGTCAGCGGTAATTTCAGCAGACTTCATTCTAGCTATTCCTGACAGAGGCAAGTTTTGAAAATTATCGGTAATCTCGGCAATATATTCAAGACGCTTTTTAATTTTAGTACCTGTAACTTGCGGGTTGAGTAAAGTCTGAATTTCCTCAGCAGCAATCGCTCCAATTTGTTGAGCTTCTTGGTAATTATTGAAGACGAATCGCATCAAATTAGCAGCGTGTTCGACATCCGCTGCGGCCCAAACATTGCCTTTTTTGTAAGGCCCGCAATCTTGCTCAATTGGAATTAATTTATACTTGACTAAAAAGCTATTTCCGACATTCATAAATTCTGTATTTGATGAATAACCGGTGGCAATTACGGGTTTGCCATAAAACATGGCTTCAGCCATTGTTAGCCCAAATCCTTCGCAGCGGTGCAGCGATACATAACAGTCGCAATTGTAGAGCAAGCCGTTGATTTTTTCTTTGGACAAATACCCGTCTAGATGTTTGATATTTGAATTATTTGCTATGGCTGAGTTTAAGGATGCTTGAGCTTCTGGAAAATTCTTTGAGTTGGAAGATTTGACAATCAACAATACGCGGTCATCTTTGCCGAAAGCTTGTTTAAATGCTTGAATTGCCGCCAAAGGATTTTTGCGTTCGATGCGACTGGAAAAGTCGAATACAAATAGGAAAATCAATTTATCTTGAGGCAAATTCAGTGCTTCTCTGCTGATGTAAGGTGCAGGCAAAGAAATACTGGGCATGATTTTTATAACTGGAATTGGCGAGACTTGGGAAATTGCTTCGGCACAGGAATTGCTATAAGTCCAAATTTCGTGAAAGTGATTAAATGCTGGCTGCCATGCGGGGGGAAATGCCGGAAGTTCCCAGGCCCAAAAGCCGATATTGTATTTGTTTTTAAAATAGCTGGAACCTGTATGTTTGACAAATGTTGCAACTTGATCGGCGTTAACTTGAATTAAGTTTATGGGATAGGGATTATTATCGCTAAAATTTTGATATGTGGTGTCTTGTTTGCGGTGGGGACTGCGGGTAAAATTGTTAATATTGAAGGGAATGCCGGCTGCTGATACGGCTCGTATGTTGGCTCGAACACCTTCTCCTATGCCAAATTCGCCGTTGATGTAGCCGGCGATGTTTATTCCTAGATTATGGTTCATAGTTTCTAATATACTGAGCAAAGTGTTGTGTTGATTTGTGGGCAAAAAGCCGAATTTATTGATCGTGTTAATTCGGCTAAGGGAGATAGGGGGTTAAGAGGACATTATAATTTTGCTCAATATTTGCTAACATATAGCAATCCTTGCAGGATTGGTGAAGAAGATTTAAATGAACCGCAGAGGACGCAGAGAACGCAGAGTCAGAGAAGAGAGATAGGGAAATAGTTGGTCACTGAAAATTTAGTCCTTGACAAATGTGCCGATCGCCATTGTATACTGGCATCGCAATGCTAACCTTCGGCTGGCTGGTTGTCGGCATGGGTGGCAAATCTATATTATGATAAACTAATCAGGAATTTTAGATAAAGTGATCGATCGCGTCAACCACGACCTCCTCAAACTGCTACCGCCGGATGCTAAAGTCATTGTGGAAATTGGCTGCGGTAAGGGTTCTATGGGCGAACAGTACAAGCTGATTAATCCCCATTGTCAGTATATTGGCATTGAATGCGATCGAGAAAAAGCTAAAATTGCAGTCGATCGGCTAAACTGGGTGACGGTAGCCGATATTGAAGAAATTGCGATCGCAAGTCTCGACATCGCCCCCGGCAGCGTCGATTGCTTGATTTTTGGCGACTTGCTACCCTATCTTAAAAACCCCTGGGAGATACTACAGCAGTACAGTGCTTTGCTGAAGCCGGAGGGGCAAGTTTTCGCGACAATTCCCAACGTTCAATACTGGCGGCGTATTGTTAATCTGTTGCGGGGACATTGGGAAAATCCCGACAGCAAGATGCAGCACTGGTTTACCCTTGAAAGTATTAAATCATTATTTGCTCAAGCCGGATTGCAGGTGTACGAATTGCAAGGGCAGGGACACAAAACGGAAAATTTTGCCCAATTCCAGCAATTGCTGCATCCAATGGTGAAGGCCTTAGAGCTCAAATCCAGCGATTTTGCTACGGAAACTGGTGCTGAATATTATATCGTGCGATCGACCAAATCGACCGTACCGCCCCGCAGATTGCTGATCCAAACCATTATTATGGCTCCTACTGGGTGCGATCGCGTGCGAGTTTTGGAACCGGACAAATTTAGCGCCACAATTCCCGGTGTCCGCACCGTATCCGCAGTCAAAGCAGCAGAATTAATTCCTCCGTTACCTGGAGAAGAAAAAGTCTTCATCTGGCAGCGGACAATCATGCAATATCCCGGCTACATTCCCAAACTCAAAGAACTACTACAACAAGACTATTTAATAGTAGCCGAAATTGACGACAATCCCATCCGCCGTCGCGAATACGCAGACAATAATTACCTCAGCTATCGCGGCTGTCACTGCGTTCAAACTACAACAGAACCGCTAGCCAAAATTTTGCGACACTACAATCATAATGTTGCCGTATTTCCCAATCAACTAGCTTATCTACCTCCGCCGCGAATCTATCCAGCAGAACATACCGTCACAATATTTTTTGGTGCGCTCAATCGCGAAAATGATTGGCAGCCAATTATGGCAGCACTGAATAGAGTTTTACTTGCACACAAACACCGGATTCGAGTTAAAGTTATCCACGACCGCCGATTTTTTGAAGCCTTGGAAATACAGCAAAAGGAATTTGAACCATTTTGCAGTTACGAACGGTATCAAGAAATAATGTACAGTTGCGATATAGCTTTGCTGCCGCTCGTTGCCAACCCGGTTAACGAAATGAAATCAGATTTGAAATTCATTGAATGTGCGGCGCGGGGAGTTGCGGTTTTGGCAAGTCCAACTGTGTACGAACATTCGATAGTCGAAGGTGAAACCGGATTGATTTATAAACATGAAAAAGAGTTTGAAATTAAGCTAAATTCGCTGATTTCTGATACTTCTATGCGCCAACAAATAGCCGCGAATGCTTACGAATGGGTGCGCGATAACCGCTTGTTGTGCGGACATTATGGCCAGCGGCGAGATTGGTACTTGCAAATGCGGGATGAGTTGCCGCGTTTAAATGCTGAGTTGCGCGATCGGCTGCCTGAGTTATTTACCGACTGAATGCGGTAAAATTTATAGGGCTTATTGTGCAATACGCTTGGGATCGGATAAGACGGCGGTTGAAACCGCTGCTATACAAACGATGTCAGCCGGACGCCGACTGAAGAGAATAACGTAATTTTAACCGTCCAGTCTTCAACCTGCGTCGGCAGGTTTTGTCTGTATAGACGCGGTTTCAACCGCCCGGTATCCTGTTTTATTGTTTAATTTTTTAATTGTTAATCCACACAAATGCGAATCCTATTCACTATTGCTCACTTCTACAATCCCAGTGGCGACGGAAAACACGCTTCCCAGCGGAATGATCCGCAACCGCGACTAAATGCTTTAACTGCTTGCGTGACATCGCTGCAAGCTTTGTATGGCAAATCTCAGTGCATGATTGACATTGCTGAATGTGCAACTGTGCCAGTCAATCAAAGTCACAAGCACGAAATTGACATTGTTGTTTGCACTACTCAAGGTTATCACCTGTTGCCTCAATTGCCGGTGCAGCCGAGGTCTTTTATGCACCACGCTACCAAATGCGAACCACTGCTGTTAGGATTTGAGTGTCAAGCTGTTTTGCGCTCATGTCTTGACAAATATGATTATTTTTGTTACTTGGAAGATGATTTAGTTCTGCACGATCCGTCGTTTTTTAGTAAATTAAATTGGTTTACGCATCACGGGGGAAATGGAAATTTGTTGCAACCGAATCGCTATGAAGTATCACCTCAAGGGGCTGTTTTTAAAGCATATATTGATGGTGATTTAGTAGCAGGAGCTACTGCTAATTTTCAAAATGTGGAGCAGCAGCCGCAGTTAGTGGGGAAAATTATGGAACAGCCAATCTCTTTTGATCGGACTTTGAATCCTCATTCTGGCTGCTATTTTTTGAATGCGGAACAGATGGCTCACTGGGCTAAGCAGTCTCATTTTTTGGACAGGGATACTAGCTTTGTTGGCCCGCTGGAAAGTGCGGCGACTTTGGGAATTATGCGGACTTTTAGGGTTTATAAGTCAACTTCTGCTTATGCTAATTTTTTGGAAATTCAACATTTTGGAGTGAGTTTTCTAAAGTTGATTGGTAATAAGGTGCGGATTTCGGAGGAAGGATAATCAGCATATTTGGGGCGGGCTAGAAGCCCACCCCACAAGATAAGACGGCGGTTGAAACCGCGCCTACACAAACGAATTCCGCCTCCACGGAATGAAGAGAAGATAAGACAAGACGGCGGTTGAAACCGCCCGGTTTTCTTCAACCTGCGGAGGCAGGTTTTGTTTGTATAGACGCGGTTTCAACCGCCGGGTTTTCTTCAACCGCACAGTTTTCTACGGATTTAAAACATCGCCGATTTTAACTGTGCCGCTGTTGATGATTTTGGCTAAAACTCCTGTTTGTGCGTGACCGAATTCTTGTTGTAGTAAACTGAGTAGGGGAATATCTCGATCGCCCGTTTGTGGATTTACTTCTACGTTGACACAGCGACCAATTCGTGCTGTGACTTCGATCCGCGCCGTACCTAATTGAAACTGTTGTCCGATTAACTCAAATTCCGACCAAGCTGAAACGCCCTCTAGGACAATGTTCGGGCGAAATCGGCGCACGTCTATGTTTTGGTGGGCGATGTCGGTTAATTGGTCTAGTGTGGCTTGACTCAGGAGAGAAATATGTACCGGTTGTCGATCGGGATAACGAGTTTCGCCACTGCTGTCACCAACTAACCGCAAAGGTGCAAGCTGCGGGTGTCTCGCTTCTTTTGTCGGTTCAATGGCGGCCAGATATTCGGTAAAAAAGGTGCTGATGCGATCGCGCCCCGCTGCTGTATTTGTTTCTGCCGATAATACTGCAACTCCTTGACGCTGTACTGTTAAAACGGTCGTTTCCGGTTGATAATGGCATTCCAAAGCTGCTAACAGAGGCCAATCGTTTTGAACGGCAAAATATTTTTTGCTCATCCAAGGCGCGTTTTCGGCGGGAATCTGTGCCGCTTCCATATTATCTGCAAACATTAGTGCAAAAGCGCGATCGCCCTTAATGCCATGTCCTGCTGTTAAAGCAAACTCCGACATTGCTTGCGGTGTCAGCCCTTTAATTGGGTAAGTAAATAATTGTTTGATTGTTGCTAATGCCATAAAAATTTCCGATTAAGCTAGCAATTCATAGCGGCGAATATCTGGATCTGCAACTGCTAAACCGTCTAATTTCTGCACAGCAGCTTGAAGGTGAGTTGAAGCCAGATGTACTTCGAGTAAAGCTGCACTTTCCCACTCTTCAACAAAGGTAAAATCTGTGGGATCGGCTTGATTTTGCAGGAGTTCGTATTTGATGCAGCCTTGTTCTTGGCGAGTTGGCTCCATAATGCTCAGCAGCAGAGATTTAAGTTCTGCTACTTTGTCGGGAAAGGCGACGAGGCGGGCGACTACTCGCAAGGTTGGTGTGGACATAGGAGATAAAGTTAATAGATATGGCGATCGACTTTACCGATTTTTATCGGGCAAACTCAACAAAACACGATTTTACTAAAAATAACTCAAAGAGGTCGATCGGTCAACAGCCAGCATAATCTTTCCAGGACGCGCTCAATTCTCTGAAACCCGGTTTCTTTCCAGATTTTTCGTTACCAACCGCAGAAAGTCGTAAAAACCGGGTTTCTTGGTATATTCTACCTTCTTCCCTCTTCCTTCTACCTTCTTCCCTCTTCCCCCCTCCTTCTTCCTCCCATCCGTTAAATCCGTCGAGCGAATCCGTTGCCGAACTTCCCTCTTCCAACTGTCAACTGTCAACTGTCAACTGTCAACTGTTCCGCTCAATCTTTGGGATAAAATCGCTTTTTGTCTGTAGAATATTCCCAGGCGATCGCCTCCGGGTCTTTTTCGCGACTCCACTGAGCAAATTCTGGCTTAACTTTCCATTTGCCGATCGTAGTTGCGTGAACTTTGAACCTGCGGGAAAGTTCTGTCTGAGTAAAAGAGATTTTGGGATTTTCTGGAGTCTTGGTTGGAGCAATGGGAAATAAATTTGGTTTTTTCTCTTGTGTTTTTTCCCGATTTGTGGGAGGCTCTTGAACAGCTATTGCGACATTAGGTGTTTCGCTTTGAGTGGCAGTTGGAGCAATTTGAAAATAATACAAAATTCCGCCTTCTTCCGTTACTTGAAAATCGGCGGCAAACTCCAGAGCTCGTTCGTCGAGATATTCTTGAACCTTTGATCCGGGGAGTTTCGCATTCATCGCCAAATCCAACGCCGTAACTCGCCCTTGATTTTCCTTGATCAACTTGTAGAAAACCGAGTCTAAATGAGCGAGTCTGTGTTTTTGCTGCTGCTGATAGAGCTTGTAAGCCCAAGCAATGCCCGCTGTGGTGGCGATCGCCCAAAACATCGTTCCCGACTCGAAACTGGCAACCGCCGTCAAGCAAATAGGCAAAAGCAGGGTAAGATATCCCCAAATGCTGCCCTTCTGTAGGTTATTGCTGTTTTTGACCATAGTTCCTAAAACAGTTACGTAGTTTAGCTTAGCAGAGCGTGTCTGAAAGCCGCAGGAGTGTTTCGACAGTCGATATATCGATCGGCTAATCGCTGAGGCACTCTACTACAAAATCCCAGAATATACTTTTTTTGCAACCGAGGATTCATGTACTTTTTTCGCAAACAGATTGCCATCCTGTTCATAGTTGTTGCTTGCTGTACGCTGACGATTAGTTGCAGCGGCGAGAACCGAACTGTCCAATGTACCAAATTGATAGCAATTGTCACCAAAGGCAACGCTCTCATCGATCTTAAAAAAGGCACCTACGATGCTGCAACGAGCAAGAACTTAGCTAAAGATTTGAACCAGACAGCTAAAGAAATTGAGGGTTTGCGAATCACAGACGCAACCCTCAAAGAATTTCAGGGGCCGTCGGTTAAATCTTTCCGGGAAATGGGTCAAGGAATCGGCGACATAGGTAAAGCTCTTGAGGCAGGAAATCGGGCTTCTACAAGCGTAGAAGGTCGAGAGCAAATCAAAAGAGCTCAATCGGATATTATCCGAGCCGGACAGCGGGCAAATCAAGCAGCCGTGGAGCAAGACGATTTGACTAGCAAACTAATTAATTATTGTAAGAGCGATCGGTAAGTAGGTCATTGCCAAAAAAACCAGAACATCAATTATAATACCCTGCAAGATGTGATTGTTTTTGGCGATCGCCTACTTAATGACTAATGACTGAGGACTAATGACTAATGACTGAGGACTGAGGACTAATGACTAATGACTAATGACTAATTACCCATTTTCAAATTTAATGATGAATTTCTAGATTCAAAATATAGCAACCGAGTTGTACTTTTTCCGACCACAACTCATATTCTAACCGCAGGTGTTCCGGTTCCGGCTTGCCTGTCAGCGTCAAGTTGCGGGTGAAGTTCCGCAGGCGCAACTGTTCGGGAGTCGCCAGCGATTCGCCCTGAAGCCAATAACGGCTCAGGCCGTACATTCCGCGTTCCCAGCAGTGACGGTAACTGTATTTGCCATTTCCTTGCATGGTCATAACGACTCGATAGGGCGACACTTCTAGCCACAGCAACCGGGGTTTTGTGGTTGTTGGTAAGATAGAAATTTGCTCGGCAGATTCGTCATATTCGTCTACAAATTGGCGATCGAGTATTGCTGGTTCGTGCAACAACAAGTGAAAGCGATCGCGGTCTTTTTGATACAGAGTACCAGCGGTTTCAACAACTGACCACAAAGGTAAATCTGTGGATACCAGCGATAAACTTACAGGCTTGCGGTGATGCGTCAGCATAAATTAAAATTTAGGAGTTATTGTGGATCGGGCGGTTTGGGATTTGAGATTTTAGAGTTTTGATTTTAGATTTTAGATGATCTGGGTTCCAAATTCCGGAGCTTTTGGTTAAAAACAATGCAAAATCTACAACTCGCAGTCAGACATATAAAAAAATTGTTCAATCCAAAGTCAATTATTCGATCGATAACTGAAAGCTGGACATGAAATCTCAGCAGATATACGGACAATAATTGCGAAATTCAGGTAAAATCCGTGCAGTTGCATCTGCTCTCCCCTGTCGCTGATAACAGTTTCAGCAAATAATGGAACTGTATCCACCTGCTCCAAACCCTTATGCTGTCTGTTGTTAGCCAATCTAAAATCTCAAATTTAAAATGGTATGACTTAGCACTGGGAAAAGGGTAGGATAGCTAACGCCGTCCCATCCTAGTCTATCTCATGCAAGCTGCCATTATAACTACTTCGCTTCAGAGCGAAAATCAAACTTTAAGCATTCAAAAACCTGCTGCGGGCTTGTCGCTGCGAGGCAGGATTCGAGTGCCAGGGGATAAGTCGATTTCTCACCGAGCTTTGATGTTGGGTGCGATCGCCCACGGTGAAACTACAATTGAGGGACTGCTGCTAGGAGAAGACCCCCGCAGCACTGCTAAATGTTTCTCGCTCCTGGGAGCCTCCGTTTCTGAACTCAACGCGGAACTGGTGACAGTCAAGGGTGTCGGAATTGGCGAGTTACAGGAGCCTGTGGAAGTCTTGGATGCGGGTAATTCCGGCACGACGATGCGGTTGATGTTGGGAATTTTAGCGTCTCATCCGGGGCTTTTTTATGCGGTAACGGGTGATAGTTCTTTGCGATCGCGCCCGATGTCACGAGTCATTAAACCGCTGCAACAAATGGGAGCACAAATTTGGGGTAGAAAGGGCAATTCTTTAGCTCCTTTAGCGATACTTGGACAGCAGTTAAAAGGGATTCACTACCATTCGCCGATCGCCTCAGCTCAAGTTAAATCCTGCATTTTGCTAGCAGGTTTGATGGCTGAGGGAGAAACTACAGTCACAGAACCCGCGCTCTCACGGGATCACAGCGAGCGGATGTTGCGGGCGTTTGGAGCCAAATTAACCGTAGATCCAGAAACTTGTAGCGTGACAGTCACTGGCGGATCACAACTGCAAGGACAGAAGGTAATTGTACCGGGAGATATTAGTTCGGCGGCCTTTTGGCTAGTGGCTGGGGCGATCGTCCCCGGTTCCGAGCTCGTAGTCGAAAATGTCGGTGTTAACCCAACTCGTACAGGCATTTTGGAAGCTTTGGAGATGATGGGGGCGGACATTGAACTGCAAAATCAGCGAGAGGCGGCTGGCGAACCGGTAGCGGATATCTTGGTTCGCTATTCCAGTGAGTTGCGGGGATGCACCATTGCTGGCGACTTAATTCCCCGACTAATTGACGAAATCCCGATTTTGGCAGTAGCGGCGGCTTTTGCCAACGGTACTACAATAATTCGAGATGCGGCAGAGTTGCGAGTCAAAGAGAGCGATCGGCTAGCCGTGACTGCGGCGGAACTCAACCGTATGGGAGCCAAAATTACCGAGTTACCCGACGGTTTAGAAATTACCGGGGGAACTCCGTTAACTGGCGCGGATGTTGACAGCTATACTGATCACAGAATAGCGATGAGTTTGGCGATCGCAGCCCTGAACGCCACAGGTATTACTAACATTCATCGGGCCGAAGCCGCTGCCATTTCCTACCCCGACTTTACCGCCACTTTGCAACAAATTTGCCAGTCAAATTGAGAGCGGGAGAGTGAGGGAGAGGGGAAGATTTGGCAAATATTGCCGAGAGCATCTCATCTTTTAAAAAAATGCAAAACTGAGATGCTCCCAATATTCCCTCTTCCTTCTGTCAACTGATAACTGTCAACTGTCAACTGTCAACTGTCAACTGTCAACTGACCAATTAAGAATCTTTGCCTACAACTTGTTCTTTTAAAGAATCAACTTCCGTTAATAACTCTTGGCGAGTAGAAGCCTTGAGGAGATAGCGGTAAACAAACCAACCCGTATATCCCATACCAATCAACTCAAAAACGGGAGCTACCAAAGGGACATCATTAAGAGCCGCTAAAACTCCCAGCATTACCTTAATACTAACACCGCCTGCCAGGATTAAACCAACAGTTACCAGGGGCTTTTGGTATTCAGCAAAAAAACTGGAGGCATAGGCTGGAAGTTCCGACAAAATTGTGAGAACTTGGTCTTTAATATCTTGGAACTGGCCCGTCGGTGTTTCTGTAGTTGTCACTGTAGTCATGACCCCCGCTTCATCGGGCACTAGGTCTACTGTGACCACTTCAGTCATCGTTTGTGTGTCGTCAGAAAAGTTAGCTTGTGTCATTTGATACTTCCTCCGGTGTCAAGTAAAATTGCAGGCTTTGAGTTGCTGCCAGTGTAATTATCCGGCATTTAGCACAGCATTCTGGCAGCCGGGACTAATTGATGAGATTAAGCCAGACTTTCACAAATTGCAAGCAAAACAAACATATCAATTGATTTTAAACAATTACCCTCGCTGCAAAATCGCTCTTTTGACTCATTTTTTTAATTCACTGAGGTCGATTTGATTGGGAGAAGTACGCCCTTGTTCAAAATCGGTGATATTTTTGATCGTGGTTTCGGCGATATTTTGCAAAGCCTCCTGAGTGAAAAAAGCTTGATGTCCGGTAATCAGGACGTTGGGGAAAGTCAGCAAGCGCTGAAATACGTCGTCTTGAATAACGTGATTTGACAAATCCTCAAAAAACAGATCCGTCTCTTGTTCATAAACATCTAAGCCTAGGTAGCCAATTTTACCAGACTTCAGTCCTTTGGTAACAGCTTTAGTGTCAATCAACTGACCGCGGCTGGTATTGATCAACATCATCCCCGGTTTCATTTGCCCGATCGCCCCTGCATTGATCAAATGGTAAGTTTCCGGTAGCAGCGGACAGTGGAGGCTGACAATATCAGAGTTGGCGAATAGTTCTGGGAGTGCGACGTATTCCATCCCCAGGGCTAGGGAATCTGGGTTTTGGTAAACATCGTATCCCAGCAGGCGACACCCGAATCCGTGCAGAATTTGGGCAGTAATTGCGCCAATTCTCCCTGTTCCGACAATTCCCACCGTTTTCCCGTGGAGGTCAAAACCCAACAAGCCATCTAGGGCAAAATTGCCTTCGCGGACGCGGTTGTAGGCGCGGTGGATTTTGCGGTTGAGGGACAAAATCATCGCGACTGCGTGTTCGGCGACGGCGTAGGGAGAATAAGCGGGAACTCGCAGCAGAGTTAAGTCTAAATCGCGGGCTACTGCTAAATCGACGTGATTGAATCCGGCCGATCGCAGCGCCAGCAAGCGGACACCATTTTGGGCGATCGCCCGCAGCGTTTTTGCGTCCAAAGTGTCGTTAACGAACGCGCAGACCGCCGGAAATCCCGCAGTTAACACGCTCGTTTCCAGGTTCAGGCGCGGTTCAAAAAAAACCAACTCGTGTTGGCCAGCGTTGGCTGCTTCTAAAAAAGTGCGATCGTAGGATTTCGTGCTGAATACAGCTACCTTCATGATTTTTGCCTGCAAATTCAGTAATAGTTAGCAATTCTTTCCAGATTAACTCTCTTTCCCCACCAAAACTCCCTAACCCCAAAAAACAATTTCCCGGAAAAATTCGGGTTTTCCCAACGAAAGCCTCTATAAAACAATACGGTTCACTTAAGATTGTCATTGCGAGGAACGTTAGCGAAGCGATCCGAAGGAAAGCAATCGCAGTATTTATTTTTCATAATTTTTTACCGCCTGGATAGTCTTAAGTAAACCGTATTGCTCTATAAAAAAAGCTAATTTTTGGCATTACGAATGAAATTTTAATAACTTAAGCAATTGCTCGTTACTTTCGCTCTGCCTGGTAATGCAGATTCGGAGGCTCAGCCTCCTTTGATCTCGCAACTTACAGTCTGATGTTGTAGCACTCTACAAACAAATCACCGATTACCAATCTGGCGGCAAATTATAACTTTCAAGAGTTGATGTATCTTTCATCAACTCTTCAGTTTTTCTGTCAATTTTAATCTCACCATCCGCCAAAATTAACGCCCTTTGGGTTGTTTTTCCGATCCAATTCAAATCGTGGGATGCGATTAAAATTACCTCGACCGGCAATTGCGACAAAACTTTAGCCAAACGCCTGCGCCACGAGGGGTCTAGTCCGTTCGTCGGCTCGTCTAAGATTAAAATTGCAGGCTTTAATGCTAAAATTGCTGCCAAGGCTGCTAACCTTCTTTGACCGCCGGAAAGTTCGTGGGCCGAACGGTTGGCAAATTCGACTAAACCGAATTCGTCTAATAAATCTAAAGCTCCATCGCGCGCTTCCCCAAGCGACACTCCATAATTGCGCGGTCCAAACGTCACATCCTCTAAAATAGTCGGCATAAATAGCTGGTCGTTAGCATCTTGAAAACAAAATCCTATTTGCTTCCGCGCTTGCGATAATGTCGCTTGTTCCAGCTTTGTTCCCTGCACTCTAATCTCGCCGGATTGAGGCATTTTTAAGCCGATTAAATTTTCGAGTAAGGTGCTTTTCCCAGCCCCTGTCAAACCCATTAAACCTACTCTTTCTCCGGGTTGCAAAGTAAAGGAAATTCCCCGCAATACTGGTTTTTGTTGGGGATAGCTGAATACTAGGTTTTGTACTTCGATTGTTGGCGGTGATTTGAGGTTAGTCAATTTTTATTTGCCTCGATTTTAGGATTAAGAGTTTTTAACCGCAGAGGGCGCAGAGAACGCAGAGAGGGGAGGGGATAAGGAAAAAGATAGAGGGATGAATTAATCAATTTCCTATGCCCTATGCCCAATTACCGTAAGAAGCTATTGTTAATCCCGCTGCGGTTAAAATTGCGAGTGTCAGCCACAGTCGCTGTTTTGGTGTTGATTGTGATTCGGTGGGCAAACTTCCTTGATAGCCGCGAATCATCATGGCTGCGTGTACTCTTTCTGCGCGATCGAGACTTCGCAAATAAAGCGCTCCGATCATGGAAGCACTGGCGTAGCGCAACCATCCTGCTGTACCGGATAAGCCTCGGAGTTGCGCGGATCTTTTCATGCGGTTGACTTCGGACAGCAAGATTTCTAAGTATTGTCCCGCTAAAAGAACGATCTCTTGCAAACCTGCTGGTAGGGGTAATCCTTTGAGGGCGATTCCGAAACTGTGGGGCGGCAAAGTTAGCAGAAAACTGTTCATAATTAGCAGGCAAATTAGGGAACGCAGCAACAGAAAACTGGCACGTTCCCAACCTTGCGGCAATACTAACAATGACAGAAAAATTAATTCTGCTCCCAACAGTTGTACTAGGGTTCGCAGCGGTGCTCTGAGCGAAAATGACCACACAAGTGCGATCGCCCCATAAATCCCCAGCCACAGCCAAGCACCAGTCTTCATAAAACCAATGCCGATGACAATTATCAGAGATAACCGCAATCGAAAAGGTATAGAGAGTTTAAGCATCTTTCGGTTTGACTAATTGAGCAATACCAAAGGCTGCACCGAAGCAGGTGGCCGCTCCCACAACTCCAGCAATGCTAGTACCTATCGGCTGTTCTTCTAATCCTTTAACTGTGTAATCTGCTAAAGGAGTAGGATTTTCGATCGCCACAGCTTCTTTATCTTTAAAACCGTATTTTTCTGCTACAGCCTCTAACCCATCGGGCCAACTTGAAGCGAACAGCGAAAGCAAGCCGGAAATCAATAAAACCCCTACTACTGGCGCTACCCATTTCTGCAATTGTGGCTGTTCTCCTGGTAATAAATCCGGCCGAACTTTGACGAGATAAGTTAAAACTCCGCCTGTAATTATCCCTTCGCCAATGCCAATTAAAATATGCACGCCTACCATTGCGGGTAATGCGATATTCAGCGCTACTGTACCAGAAATTGCTAGTTCGATCGCCACACAAATAGAAGCAGCAACGACGCTGAGGGCGGCGGCAATACCCGCAGCTATCGGCAAGCGATTTCTGGAACCTCCCAAGAGTTGCTGCAACGGCTGCAACAGCCACCAGCCAACCCAAATGCCAACGAGCCCCATGTTAAAAATATTCGCACCCAAGGCGGTGATGCCCCCGTCGGCAAACAAGACGCTTTGAATGATAAAAACGGTGCTCATCGCCAAAGTTGCCGCCCAAGGGCTCCCCAAAACCACGGATGCCAGCGCCCCTCCCAACAAGTGTCCGCTGGTACCGCCGGCTACGGGAAAGTTGATCATCTGGGCTGCAAATATGAAAGCTGTAGTTAAGCCCATGATTGGGGCTTGCCGCGATCCCAGACTGGTGCGGGTTCGATTTAGGGCAACTGCAATTACTGCTGCACTTGCTATGCCGGTGGCTATGGCTACGGGCGGTGACAGAAAACCATCAGGTATGTGCATCGATCTATCCCAAACAAGAGAACTCCCAGCCCTTTAGCCAACTATTTTTTACAAAACTTTACAATGCCCTATGGGGGGATTTGCGATCGCCCGTGGGGGGATTTGCGATCGCCTATGGGGGCAATTCGTGGCGGGCGATCGCTTATGTGACAAGGATTCCGGCTGTGAAGCCAGAATCTTCACTCCTTGGCGATCGGAGATTAAATAATTGTTAAAAATTAATCGAATTTTGTGCCTACAGCCCGCACTTTCCAGCTTTTTGATAAAAAATATCAATAATTTTGTAAATTTCAACTGCGGAATCTCACGCTATGACAAAAATCTTAAAAAATTATAAAATTCTCAACAAAGGTCAATATTTAGTTTTATCCTAATCTTTTTGAGAATTAGTAGTATTAGTCGCTTAAAAATAAAAGTAGCAAAATTGGCTGTAAGTTAGTAAAGGCAAGAGTTTTTAGTGTTGTCAAAACTAAAAATCTAGATATTATTGCTGTAAATCTGTCGGAAGCAGTGTTTTTGCGGATGTCGCGTGAAAGTGCGATTTCCTACGGGATAGCTACGCTTCACGGCTTTTTTCACACGGGTGTATTCTCAAGAACATCAAAAAACTAATGCAATTATTCTCAAATAATTTCCCAAACAACCTACAGGAGGTTTGCCAGTGGTGCAACACTCAACGCCAGACTCAACTACCGATTTAGTTCCATCTGAATTTCCCAGACAGTTAGATATTGCTCAAGTTTCTGTCTACGGACTTAGCTTTTTATCCGCTGGTTTATTCCTGTTTTTACCTTATAGTTAACCTATTGCATCCGAGCTCTTGGCAGCGGTGGATGGGAGCAATTCACGGCAGGGGTGCAATGTCAGCATTAATCGTGATGGTTTATACGGGACATCTCGCATTTCCCTTGCTACGAGGTGCCGGTAAAATCTTGCCACAAATGCGTACTTTAGCCTTGATTAACTCTTTTGAGTTTTTTTGCCATACGGGCAACTGGGCTGATATGCGTTACCCCTTTAGATATTGAAAAAAACCACTAAGAGCCTAAATTCCACTCAATCAAAAAATATGATATCCTAAACATTGCGCTTTATTGCAATCTACATCAAAACCGACAAATGAAAGAACTTGACGATAAAAAAACCCAAGAACTGCTAGTCACCATCATGGAATGGGAACTAGCAGGGGTTGTACGCTACACCCACTATTCACTCATGGTGACAGGCCCCAACCGCATCCCCATCGTGCAGTTTTTTAAAGCACAAGCAACTGAATCCTTGCTCCACGCGCAACAAGCCGGAGAAATTCTGACAGGTTTAGAAGGGCATCCCAGCCAGAAAATCGCTCCGATTGAAGAAACCTACAAACACTCGGTAAAAGACCTTTTGGAAGAAAGTTTAAATCACGAGAAAAAAGCGCTCAAAAAATATAAGTCTTTACTTGAAGTAGTGACAGACTCCAGCGTTTATCTGGAAGAATACGCCCGTACCCTAATCGGTCAAGAAGAATTGCACCAAGTAGAACTGAAGAAAATGCTGCGCGATTTTAGTTAAGCAAGGCAATAGTCCGCAGTCCTTAGTCCTTAGTCCTTAGTTATTAGTCCTTAGTTACTCCACAACCGTCTGAAGAGAACCTCCTTCTTTTTTTCCCTTCCTTCGCGACAAGAGCGTTCACGCGCGGCTTCGCCTAAAGCGTCTTGGCGGTTCAATAATCTTAAATTATGTCCGTGGCAAAACAAAAAATACTAAGGACTAAAGACTAAGGACAAATTAGCAATTATTTAAAAATGAATTTTAGTGAAGCCGTACCGACTTTTGTAATTACCCTCCGCGAAGGCGTTGAAGCTGCCTTAGTCGTGGGAATTGTCCTAGCTTGCCTCAAAAAAGCCGAGCAAAGTCACCTTAATTCTTGGGTTTATGCAGGTGTCGGAGCGGGAATTGCTGCCAGCGCTTTCGTTGGAGTATTGTTTAATGGATTGCTAGCAGCCCTATCAACATCTAATCAGCCTTACGCACCAGTAATTAAACAGCTATTAGAGGGTGTGTTGGGAATTGTGGCGATCGCCATGCTAAGCTGGATGCTAATTTGGATGACTCAGCAAGCGCGCTTTCTCAAAGCTGAAGTTGAAGGGGCGGTTACAGTAGCTTTGACAGAAAATACCAATGCTGGTTGGGGTGTATTTGGCTTAATTTTCATTGCGGTACTGCGCGAAGGTTTTGAAACAGTTTTGTTTGTCAGCGCTCAATTTCAACAGGGTTTGAGTCCGGCTTTAGGCGCTTTGGGCGGTTTGACTGGGGCGACAATCATTGGGGCGCTGCTGTTCAAGTGGGGAGTCAAGATTGATATCCGCCTGTTTTTCAAGTTTATGGGGATTTTGTTGCTGTTAATTGTCGCGGGTTTGGCGGTATCTGCACTCAAGCATTTTGACCAAGCTGCTGCTATTTTGTCGCAGATGGATAGCAAGTATGCAGCGATTTGTGTTTTTTACGATCGCACCGCAGCACTTCACTCTTGTATTTTAGGCCCGATGGTGTGGAATGCAGCAGGAGTTTTGTCCGATCGGCAATTTCCCGGAGTCATTCTAAAAGCACTATTTGGATACAGAGACCTCATCTATCTTTTGCAAGCTGTTGGTTATACAATATTCTTAGTAGCGATCGGCAGTCTTTACTTCCAAAAATTAGACTCTAAGCCGACGGTTCCGAGCAAAAATACTCCGTCTCCGCAAGAGCCAACTAGCTAGTTATCGGTAGTTACGCGGTTTTTATCCGTTGTTTAACTAATGATGAAGGCGATAAAAAAAATAGCCCCACTTCCAAAAAATCGGCCTAATTTTTCCTGGTTGGGGGGATTGACTACTAGACTTTTTTATGATACTATATTATAATGGGAATGTAATCTATTTTTTAAAAAATAAGTCACACTCCCATTATTAAATTATACCTTGAATAGACCTCAAAAGCAAGCCCTAGGCCTCGAAAAAAAATTTTTTTCAACTAAACTTAACAAATTTTAAGAAATAACAGTTAAAGATTAACATGAGTCTTCAAAAAGCGGACTAATGTTAGGGCAAGCCTGTGAAATAAGGACACGCAGAAGAAAGTTAAGGCTGGCGATCGGCAAAAATCTGGTTCCAGCAAAATTTATGGCGAACAGTTTTATGATAAGTGCCCCCTAGGGCTTATAATTACTACAAGAATATTTACAGAAAGCGGAAGTTCTTAATGAACCTAATAATCTTTAATGAAGCTTAAGATTAAAAAAATGTTGGTTAAAGTTACCTGGAACCCCCAGAAGGCTGTAGCCTCTGCCATCTGGTTAGCGGTGAGATAAATAATGATGCCCCGTATACTTGTTATTGATGATGACGCGGCGATCGCCGAAATCGTAGCCGTTAACCTAGAAATGGCTGGCTACGAAGTCACCCAGGCAGAAGACGGCATCAAAGGTCAGGCACTAGCAATACAAATGCTACCCGACCTGATCATGCTAGACCTGATGCTGCCTAGAGTAGACGGATTCACAGTATGTCAGCGGTTGCGGCGCGACGATCGCACATCCGACATACCCGTATTGATGTTGACAGCCTTAAGTCAAACCCAAGATAAAGTAGAAGGATTCAACTCCGGTGCCGACGATTACCTGACCAAACCCTTTGAACTAGAAGAGATGCTGGCGCGAGTGCGAGCCTTGCTTCGGCGCACAGACCGCATCCCCCAAGCAGCCAAACACTCCGAAATCCTAAATTACGGCCCACTGACCCTTGTCCCCGAAAGATTTGAAGCTGTTTGGTACGTTCGCACCGTCAAACTGACTCACCTAGAGTTCGAGTTGCTACACTGCTTACTCCAGCGCCACGGTCAGACAGTCTCTCCCAGCGAAATTCTCAAAGAAGTGTGGGGTTACGACCCCGACGACGACATCGAAACCATTCGCGTACACATCAGACACCTGAGAACCAAGATGGAACCCGATCCCCGCCATCCTCGGTACATCAAAACTGTATACGGGGCGGGCTATTGCCTGGAGTTGCCCAACAACGAGCAAGTAGCCGAGGAAAGCAGAGCATCGGAAAGCAAATCATCTGCTTGAACTAGCGTATTCGATGCCATAAGCAGTTAAAAATCTAACTAGAAAAGCCTGAGAGCGTTTGCTCTCAGGCTTTGTTATTTCGAGTTTGAGATGAATATGCCAACAAGTAGCCATTAACTCTCTTGATTCAGAAAAAAATAATCCCGCACCCCTTCTAGCCCCACTTTACTCAAAGCTTGCCCAGAAGAAAGTACCGGATTTCTTGTGCCACCTTGTCTTTTCCGAGAGGATTAGATAGCTACTTAAACAATACTCTAGCCTTACTAAGACTATTTGTCAATAAAATTTTAAATTTTAATCTAAATGCTCTTTCTTATAACGCCAAGCAAACTTCCGATTAAGCCCAAAAAGCAGTCATAGACTGAGTTTTACGATATTTTAGGCTGCTTTGTTACATATCTTAACTAAAATAAGTGAAAACTTTATCAAATAGCCCTTGACGAAACTTCTAAAATTGTTGATTATTTATATCAATAAGCTGCAAGTGCTTAAAACTCAACTGACATCCTTCACAAGAGGTAAATCGCCGTGACAAGCATGGCCAAAAAATCCTTCCCAGCCGAAGCAGAAACCTTTCCCTGGTGGGCAGGCAACGCTCGCTTAATCAACCTTTCCGGTCGTTTGCTCGGCGCCCACGTCGCCCAGGCCGGCCTCATCGTCTTCTGGGCGGGAGCTTATACCCTATTTGAGCTTTCCCGCTTCAACCCAGAATTGCCCATGTACGAACAAGGCTTAATTCTGTTGCCGAACTTGGCCAGACTCGGCCTGGGTATCGGTGCGGGAGGCAAAATTGTCGATACTTATCCGTACTTTCAGATTGGTGTAATTCACCTAATTAGCTCAGCCTTTCTCGGCTTCGGCGGCATCTTTCATTCCCTCAAAGGGCCCGCCACCCTCGAAGAAAAAACTCCTTTCTTCGGCTACAGATGGGAAGACGCAGACAAAATGACCACCATCTTGGGCATCCACCTAGTTTTGTTAGGTGTTGGTGCTTTCTTGTTGGTGGCCAAAGCTATGTATTTCGGTGGTTTGTATGATACCACGATCGGGCAAGTGCGGGTAATTTCGGATCCCACTTTCAATCCCGCCGTGATTTTCGGCTACCTGTTCGGTGCAGGTGGCACGCACTGGCTCGCCTCTGTTGACAATCTCGAAGATGTTGTCGGCGGACATATGTGGGTAGGACTCCTCTGCATAGCCGGCGGCCTCTGGCACATTCGCACTCAACCTTTTGCTTGGGCAAAACGCCTCTTCATCTGGTCGGGAGAAGCTTACCTCTCCTACAGTCTCGGTGCCTTAGCCTTAATGGGTTTCATCGCAGCCTACTTTGTTTCAGTCAATACCATCGCTTACCCAGAGGAATTCTACGGGCCAACCTTAAAAATTGGCTTCGAGCAGTTCCCCTACTTTCACAGCGAAGGAATGCTGACCTCCCGCGTCTGGTTGGCTAACACTCACTTCTGGCTCGCCTTCTTCGTTCTGCAAGGACATTTCTGGCACGCTTTGCGATCGGCAGGATTTGATTTCCGCAAAGGCAAAGTCGTGCAAGCAATGCGCGAAGATATCCAGCCTGGAGGGAATAAAGTTGCAGCCAGTCCAGCAAATTAACCGCATCAGGAGGAAAGCAAAAATGCAAGCAATAGCAGATCAGAATTTAATTCCAGAGCCGGAAAAGTCAGAAAACGAGTACGGTTGGTGGGCAGGCAACGCCCGTTTCATCAATTTTTCAGGACGAATTTTGGGGGCTCACGTCGCTCACGCGGGCTTGATTGTATTCTGGGCCGGAGCGATGACTCTGTTTGAACTTTCAAACTTTAACCCAGAGTTGCCGATGTACAACCAAGGTTTAATCCTGCTGCCGCATTTGGCAAGTTTGGGTTTGGGAGTAGGAGCAGGCGGTCAAATTGTTGATACCTATCCCTATTTTGCGATCGGAGTTGTGCATCTAATTAGTTCCGCAGTTCTCGGTGCCGGCGGTATTTACCATTCCTTGCTCGGCCCGAAAGTATTGCCACAAAACAAAACATTCTTTGGTTCCTTCGGCTACGACTGGGAAGACAAAGACAAAATGACAACCATCATCGGCATTCACCTATTACTCTTAGGTGCAGGTGCTTGGTTGTTTGTCGCAAAAGCCTTATTTTGGGGCGGTCTTTACGATCCCCACGTTGCCGACGTGCGGATAATTAGCGAACCAACCCTCAATCCCGCCCGCATTTTCAGCTACCTTTTACCAGTGCGCGGCCCGGAAGGAATGGCAGCAGTTGACAACTTAGAAGATGTTGTCGGCGGTCACATTTATGTTGGCTTGCTCTGCATTATTGGCGGTTTCTGGCATATCTTCACCAAGCCTTTTGCGTGGGCGCAGCGAGTGCTATTTTGGTCGGGAGAAGCTTACCTTTCTTACAGTTTGGGCGCTCTGGCTTATATGGGCTTTTTGGCAGCCTACTTTGTGACTGTAAATGACACTGTTTATCCAGAGGTTTTCTACGGCCCGGTGGGTTTGACAGGGCCGGATGCAGCGGTTGTTTCTTCGCGGACTTGGCTGGCAACAAGCCACTTTGTGTTATCGATTTTGGCGCTTTGCGGGCATATTTGGCACGCGCTGCGCGTTCGCTCGAAAGCAGCGGGATTTGATTTTCGATCGGGTGAATTTGTAACTGCAACTGCTAGCAAGGTTGAAAAATTCCCTCAGATGCAAGCTCAACCTGCGACGGCAACAGCAGTTAGTTTGTCCGATGTGACTGTAACTTTTTTGCGGAATTTGCCGATTTACCGCAAGGGATTGTCTCCCATAGTCAGGGGATTAGAAGTTAGCTTGGCTCACGGCTATTTCCTGGTAGGAGCTTTTGCGGTATTGCTGCCTTTGCAAGAAAAAGGTTTAGCACCGCTGGCCGGGTTGCTGGCAACTCTGGCATTGGTGTTGATTTTGGCGATCGCCCTCTCGGTTTACGAGAACCGGAACGTTGAAGCAGGTAAAGTTTTGTACTGGCATAAAACGTCGGAAGATTGGAGTTTGTTCCGGGGCGGTTTTGTGATGGGCGGTACTAGCGGAGCTTTCCTCGCCTATTTGCTGCTAGACAACTTTGCTGGCATTGATGCAATTTTCCGGGGTGTTATCAACTGAAATAAAAACGGTTAGTAGTGCGGACTTAAGTCCGCTCCGAGCGTGCGGACTTCAGTCCGCACTACTAACGAACTAATCTCATCTCAAGTTCAATTTATTTCAAGCCAAATAACTACAACAAGGAAACAAAAAACAATGCAAACCTACGACAATCCCAAAGTTAAATATGACTGGTGGGCAGGCAATGCCCGGTTCGCCAATCTTTCGGGATATTTCATTTCCGCTCACGTCGGTCAAGCAGCTTTAATTACTTTTTGGACAGGAGTATTTACTCTAGGTATTGCTGCCAAGTTCCACTTTGAATGGGAAGACTAGAAAAAACTTGGTTTTATCCTGGGATATCACTTGATTTTTTTGGGATTAGGCGCGCTGTTTTTGGTAGCTAAAGCGATAGTTTTCGTCGGTTTGTACGACTCGACTATTCAGGAAGTACGCACTGTTTTGAGTCCTACTCTCGATCCGTTAGTTATCTACGCCTATCAAACTCATTTGGCCAGTGTTGACAATTTGGAAGATTTGGTGGTCACATTTAGTTTAGCTGGCTTGGCTTTTATGGCTTTTGTTTCCTGTACGTTTGCGGGATATAACACGATTATTTATCCTGTTGAATTCTACGGGAGCGATCGCCTGAGATTGACAAACGCACAATTTTTCTTGGGTATATTAGCCCTTGCCGGTCACATCTGGCACGCTTCTCGCGCCCGTTTGAATAGAAGCTGAATTCGATTAAAGTCAGAAACCAAGTTTATTTTTACTTTATTGCTGACTTAAATCTGTTTCCAATTTGTGTGTTTTTTGAGAAATTACCCTATGACTGTTGTTATTTACTGCTTCTGTATCAGTATTTTGACACTCGTGTTTTTGTGGAGTGCTTCGCTAGCATTGCGAGAGGGATTCCAGCAACTCCGGCGTCTGCATCAAATTCCTTGTTCCAATTGCGAATTTTTTACTAATGATTACCGTCTCAAATGTACGGTGCGGCCGTGCGTTGCTTGTACTGAGGACGCGATCGGCTGTACTGACTTTGAACCGAAGACTTGTTTTGCCAATTCTTGCCAGCAACATTGCTCTAGGGTTCACAAAGATTATGCAGAAATGCCGACCAATTCTTCTGTTCCACCTTTAGCAACCGGAATGAGAAGCTAGTAAATTCCCCCTGATTCAGGGGGATGTATCACAATTATTTGGAGAAATTCGCGATGAATTTATACAGCGCTAACTCACTCAAAGTAGAACTAAACCAGAGAGGCTGCCGCCTGACTCCTCAGCGAGAAACTATTTTGAGCGTCTTTCAAACTCTGCGACAAGGTAATCATTTGAGTGCGGAAGAATTATACAATACTTTGCAAGATCAAGGAGAACGAATTGGCTTATCTACTGTCTACAGAACGCTGCATTTATTAGCAAGAATTGGAATTTTGCGTGAATTAGAATTAGCAGAAGGACACAAGCATTACGAACTAAATTTGCCGGAATTGCACCACCACCATCACCTAGTTTGCATTCAGTGTCACAAAACCTTTGAATTTAGTGATGAATCGATTTTAAAAATAGGCAAAAAGCAAGTTGATAAAGCTGGTGTAGAACTCCTTGACTGTCAATTAACTGTGCGTGCTGTTTGTTTGGAAGCGCTGCGGGAGGGATGGCCTTCTTTGGTGCCGAGCAATTGGTTATGTCCGAGATATCATTCGGAACTTGAGGAGGAAATGAGTTGAGTTGAATGAAAGACTCTTCGGGAATTGGGAATTGGGAATTGGGAATTGGGAATTGGGAATTGGGAATTGGGAATTGGGAATTGGGAATTGGGAATTTTCTGTTAGTTATTATAACCCACTACTAACAAACAACTAATGACCAATGACAACTGACCAATGACAACTGACCAATGACAACTGACAACTGTCAACTGTCAACTGTCAACTGTCAACTGACAACTGACAACTGTCAACTGACAACTGACTTCACTTGTACTCAAGCAACTTCAGAATCGGAACGTTGGTGTTCCATCCGAAATACGTTAGCGTACAAACTAGCAACAATCTGTTTGCCTTCTTGGGTCAATTGCAAGTAACCGAGAGATTCGCTGATGTGAGGATAAATGCCGCTCCAGTAAAACTTAGAGTAGCTTTGTAGCAAGTCGCCCGGATGCCGGTATCCCAAAATTTTAGTAGCACCGCTTTCTTCCAACTCGTAAAACAGCGCGCCAATTTTCTGCAAATATTGCGGGTTGCTGAGCTGACCTATCAAGTCAGCACCGCGAACTAAATTAGAATAATTAACTGCATCTTCGTCAATGTTTCCGTCAAGCACCGAGAAACGAGTCTGTTCTATGTTCTGCTTAATTATCTCAGCATTAATTAGCTTGTGGTTGCCGAAGCGTTCGTCAATAAAAAGTTTGGCTCTGTCAACTCGGTAAGGAGCTAAGCTGGCGGCTGTTGCACCGGGAGCAAGTGCAATTCTCATGCCATCTTTTCCGGTAGCATACAATCCTTCTGATGTTTGGTCTTGCCGACAAACTCCTTTGACATATCCGATATCTTGGCACAGCAAAGAAATGATGTAGTGCAGCCAGTTTTCGCAGGATACTCCGCCCTTGCGAATGTGTTTCCCACGCAAGATTTCTTGGCCGACTAATGTAATGCAAATCGCGTGTTCTACATTGTGATAAAGAGCATCGCTGCTGGCGATGTTTTCTAGTGCCATTGCCCCCACCCAGGCAATAATGTCGGCATAGTCTGATTTGTAGCCTCCGTAAGTGCGACTGTATCCGTTCTCCAGTTGTTTTATGAAAGCCTCGATCAGCAGTTCTGTATAATTAAACATACCCTGTCCTTTTACTTTAATATTGCCTTTCAAGAGCGGTGAATCTATTTTGAGTCTCTCTAATATTATGGATGAGATTGTAACTCGGAACTCAAAATTAATTCACTCGCGTGCATTGTTCGCGCTTGCCTTTGGGGGAATCTCAACACTCCCAAGCAACTCAGTCCATGACTGAAAGCCATCCCCGCCGCACTGCATAGAGCAGCCTACTGACAATTTTTCCATCGTCTGAGCTTCTTAAACTCTGAGAATTAATTTCGTATTGAATTTGGTGGAACACAGTCCTATCGATCTTACCGGATTTCCAAATGTTCAAGTAAAGTTCGGAAATTATGCTTTCAGGAATATAAGCTTGGGTTTTCATCTGCGGTCAACTGAATGTATATTGCTTATTGTCAGCTAATTTTATATAACTTTATGTGATGTCGATCTCTCTGAGGCTGTGATGCGATCGCACGCACTCAGTTGATGGGCGTCTGCGGAAAATGGTGATGCGATCGAAATATCGATCGCCACAAATTTTACTGACGGCTGTGGCCTGTATGACAGTTGCGCCTAAATTATATTATGTCACATACCATTCGCCTGTTGTGGTCGCCACGTTCTAACTCTGGCAAGGAAGTTCGATCGCCTGCTGCGGCAAATTTCTTGCCAAAAAAACTCTAGTCGTGTAATATATAGAGTCTGGTATCCTCACTTACCCATAATTATTTTCATTTATCCCATCCCCCTAGAGGGGAAGGGACTTTCAGTGCGGATGCCGCCAAATCACTATATTCAGCAAAAAGCTAGAAATGCCGTAACTCATGCCCACTATTCAGCAACTCATCCGTTCAGCACGGGAACAAACGCAGAAAAAAACCAAATCGCCAGCTCTCAAGAGTTGCCCCCAGCGCCGCGGAGTTTGCACCAGAGTCTACACGACCACCCCGAAAAAACCTAACTCGGCGCTGCGGAAAGTGGCTCGGGTACGGCTGACATCTGGTTTTGAAGTGACAGCCTACATCCCCGGTATCGGTCACAACTTGCAAGAACACTCAGTAGTAATGATCCGCGGCGGTCGGGTAAAAGATTTACCCGGAGTTAGATATCACATCATTCGCGGTACATTAGACACCGCCGGGGTGAAAGACCGCAAACAAGGTCGTTCCAAGTATGGTGCTAAGCGTCCCAAAGCGAAAAAATAACACGGCTATCGCCCGCCGGGGTGAAAAAGCAAAAATTAAGTCTGATCTGTCGATCGAGATTTGAGCCGAAAACCCCAAATTCAATCAATCAAAATCAAAAATCCCAAATAGAACTATGTCTCGCCGCACAGTTATTCAAAAACGTCCAGTTCCGCCTGATCCAACTTACAACAGCCGGTTGGTAAGCATGATGGTGAGACGGATCATGCAGCACGGCAAAAAATCCGTTGCCTCCAGCATCGTCTACGACGCCCTAAAAACCATCCAAGAACGCACAGGAGCTGAGCCGTTAGACTTGTTTGAAAAAGCAGTCAAAAACGCTACACCCCTGGTAGAAGTCAAAGCCCGCCGGGTAGGTGGCGCCACCTACCAAGTGCCGATGGAAGTACGTTCCGATCGCGGAACCACCCTCGCCCTCCGCTGGCTGATCAGATTTGCCCGTGCCCGCACAGGCCGCTCGATGGCAGCCAAGCTGGCTAACGAACTGATGGATGCAGCTAACGAAACCGGCAGTGCTATTCGCAAGCGCGAAGAAACACACCGTATGGCCGAAGCTAACAAGGCTTTTGCTCACTACCGGTACTAATTGCCAAATCGGGCATGGATCAGAGGTCGATCGTGCGGCATAAAAGCATCGGGCGATCAATCGAAAAGTGTCAATTTTGAGTTATTGAGATTGCTTCTCCTGGGGCAATGCTGCCGGCCATTAGTGAAGCAAACTCAAAACTCCCAAAGTAAAAATTCACACATTCTCTGAATCCTCCATGTCGCATAGTTAATATTTTTGCAAACAAATGTTGCAAAAAGTATTAAAATGTAACAATAAACTCAATATACTTATCTTGTAAGTCGATTGGGAGTGCAAAATAAGGTTCTGTGTAGTATAATAGTATTATAACAGCAACACAAAATCAAAGGAGATAGCTGTGGCACGTATCGTCCCGCTAGAAAAAACTCGCAACATCGGCATCGCAGCCCACATAGATGCGGGCAAAACAACGACAACAGAAAGGATTCTGTTCTATTCTGGCATGGTTCACAAAATGGGTGAAGTGCACGAGGGGACAGCAGTCACTGACTGGATGGAGCAAGAGCGGGAGCGGGGAATTACGATTACTGCCGCCGCTATCACCACCAGTTGGAAAGATTACAAAATCAACATCATCGACACTCCAGGACACGTAGACTTCACGATCGAAGTCGAACGATCGATGCGAGTGCTCGACGGAGTGATAGCCGTTTTCTGCTCGGTAGGCGGAGTGCAGCCACAATCGGAAACAGTTTGGCGACAAGCCGATAGGTATCATGTACCCCGGATTGTGTTCGTCAACAAAATGGATCGAATGGGTGCAAACTTTTATAAAGTCCACGCCCAAATTTGCGATCGGATGAGAGCGAATGCCGTACCCGTCCAAATCCCGATCGGCAGCGAAGAAAACTTCCGGGGAATTGTAGATCTAGTGCAAATGAAAGCCTACATCTACAACAACAACACCGGCACCGACATCGAGGAAATAGAAATCCCCGATGAGGTAAAAGAACTCGCAGCAGAATATCGCACCAAGCTGATCGAATCCGTAGCAGAAACTAGCGACGCCCTCACGGCAAAATACCTCGAAGGCGAAGAACTAACGGAAGCCGAAATCCGCCATGCCCTGCGTCGAGGGACAATATCCGGGGCAATAGTCCCCGTACTGTGCGGTTCTGCCTTCAAAAACAAAGGCGTTCAGCTTTTGTTGGATGGAGTGATAGACTATCTGCCGTCGCCCTTGGAAGTTCCCCCAATTCAAGGACTACTGCCCAACGGCGACACCGCAGAGCGAGCAGCAGACGACAACGCGCCCCTGTCAGCCCTGGCATTCAAAATCATGGCAGACCCTTACGGCCGCCTGACCTTTGTTCGGGTATACTCCGGTATCCTGAAAAAAGGAACCTACGTCCTCAACTCCACCAAAGACAAAAAAGAGCGGGTTTCTCGCTTAATTGTCCTTAAAGCCGACGATCGGATAGAAGTTGAGGAACTCCGGGCCGGAGACTTGGGAGCAGCCTTGGGTTTGAAAGACACCTTCACCGGCGACACCCTCTGCGAAGAAGGATCGGCAGTGATTCTGGAATCCCTGTTTATTCCAGAGCCAGTCATCTCCGTGGCTGTCGAACCCAAAACCAAACAAGACATGGAGAAGCTCTCCAAAGCCCTCCAGTCGCTCTCGGAAGAAGACCCCACCTTCCGAGTCAACGTTGACCCAGAAACCAACCAGACAGTCATCGCCGGCATGGGCGAACTGCACCTGGAAATCCTGGTAGACAGAATGCTGCGGGAATTCAAAGTAGAAGCCAACGTGGGTCAGCCACAAGTAGCCTACCGCGAAACCATTCGCAAAGCCGTCCGCGCCGAAGGTAAATTTATCCGCCAAAGTGGCGGTAAAGGTCAGTACGGTCACGTCGTGATCGAACTAGAACCCACCGAAGTCGGAACTGGCTTTGAATTTGTCTCCAAAATTGTCGGCGGCACTGTACCCAAAGAGTACATCGGGCCGGCAGGACAGGGGATGAAAGAAGCCTGCGAATCGGGTATTGTAGCAGGATATCCCGTGATTGACCTCAAAGCTACTATGGTAGACGGGTCTTTCCACGACGTAGACTCCTCAGAAATGGCATTTAAGATCGCCGGTTCAATGGCGATCAAAGAAGCCGTGATGAAGGCGTCGCCAGTGCTACTAGAGCCTATGATGAAGGTAGAGGTTGAAGTTCCCGAAGATTACATCGGGAACGTCATCGGAGACCTCAACTCGCGTCGGGGTCAGATCGAGGGTCAAGAGACGGATCAGGGAATTGCCAAAGTTTCTGTCAAAGTTCCACTAGCAGAAATGTTTGGTTACGCTACCGATATCCGCTCAAAAACCCAAGGTCGAGGCATCTTCACAATGGAATTCAGCCATTACGAAGAAGTGCCGCGAAATGTGGCTGAAGCCATTATCGCGAAAAACAAAGGGAACTAATGATTTTGGATTTTAGATTTTGGATTTTGGATTGAATCCAAAATCGAGAATCTAAAATCTCAAGTCTAAAATCGCTAAAAAAAACAAGGAACAGATCGAGAATGGCACGCGCAAAATTTGAACGGACTAAACCCCACGTAAACATCGGCACCATCGGTCACGTTGACCACGGCAAAACAACTTTGACCGCGGCGATTACGATGACTCTTTCTGCACTGGGTCAGGCTAAGGGTAAAAACTACGCCGACATCGACGCTGCGCCAGAAGAAAAAGCACGCGGTATTACAATTAATACCGCTCACGTAGAATACGAAACTACAGGTCGCCACTACGCTCACGTAGACTGTCCCGGACACGCTGACTATGTGAAGAACATGATCACCGGTGCTGCTCAAATGGACGGCGGCATCCTAGTAGTGTCAGCAGCAGATGGCCCCATGCCTCAAACTCGCGAACACATCCTGCTAGCTAAGCAAGTTGGCGTTCCCAGCTTGGTTGTCTTCTTGAACAAGGAAGACATGGTGGATGACGCTGAACTGTTGGAATTGGTAGAAATGGAAGTTCGTGAACTGTTGAGTTCCTACGATTTTCCTGGCGATGACATCCCCATCGTGACCGGTTCGGGATTGAAAGCTCTCGAAGCGATGCTTGCTAATCCCAAAACCAAACAAGGCGAGAATGAGTGGGTTGACAAGATTTACAAGCTGATGGAATCAGTGGATTCTTACATCCCTACTCCAGAACGCGAAATTGATAAGCCTTTCTTGATGGCTGTAGAAGACGTATTCTCGATTACTGGTCGGGGTACTGTGGCGACTGGTCGGATTGAACGTGGCAAAGTCAAAGTCGGCGAAACAGTCGAAATTATTGGTCTTAAGGACACTCGCAGCACTACGGTGACTGGTGTGGAAATGTTCACCAAGTCCTTGGAGGAAGGCTTGGCCGGCGACAACGTGGGTCTACTTCTCCGGGGTATTTTGAAGGCTGATATTGAAAGAGGCATGGTAATTGCCAAGCCGAAGAGCATCTTGCCTCACACTCAGTTTGAATCTGAAGTGTACATTCTGAAAAAAGAAGAAGGCGGCCGTCACACGCCCTTTTTCTCTGGCTACCGCCCTCAATTCTACGTCCGTACAACTGACGTAACTGGTACAATCATGCAGTTCACTGCTGATGATGGTACGGAAGCTGAAATGGTGATGCCTGGTGACCGGATCAAAATGACTGTTGATCTGATTCACCCGATCGCGATCGAACAAGGAATGCGCTTCGCTATCCGCGAAGGTGGCCGTACAGTCGGCGCCGGCGTTGTTTCCAAAATCCTCAAGTAGGAATCCGCTAACGCTTTAAATAGCAGAAAAGCCTAATTAAATTTAGTGGCTTTTCTGCTATTTATTGATGAGTCATCAGTCAGTCGATTTGAGATTTTAGATTGATGTGCAACATTCAATCTGGATATTCAACAGCAGTCTAAAATTTTAGGATATCCACGACTAAAGTCGGAGAAGACCGTTTTTGGGCATGGTCATTAGTCCGCAGTTAGTTGTTAGCAAAAAAACAACTAACAATTGACAAGTGAAAACTAATGACTAATGACTACTGACTACTGACTACTGACTCCTGACTCCTGACTAACAACTAAAAACAAACTGAACCTAGAAAATTCAACAAAAAAATGGCAACTATTCCACAGCAAAAAATCCGCATTCGCCTCAAAGCTTTCGATCGCCGAATTCTAGACGCATCTTGCGAAAAGATTGTAGATACAGCAAATCGGACAGCCGCCACTGCGATCGGCCCGATTCCCCTACCGACAAAACGACGGATTTATTGCTTGCTGCGATCGCCCCACGTAGACAAAGATTCTCGCGAACACTTTGAAACCCGCACGCACCGCCGAATTATCGACATTCATCAGCCTTCGGCTAAAACAATTGACGCTTTGATGAAACTGGATTTGCCAGCCGGCGTAGATATCGAAGTGAAGCTGTAGATTGACGGAGGAGGAAAATGCCGAGACAAGGAACAATGGAAAAATACATTGTTCCTTCTTGGCGATCGCCATAGGGTTTGGAGTTGCTTTATAATTGCTCTTGCCTCATCAAGATACTCTAAGGTTGTGAAAATCAATTGACTAGCATTGGCTCCTATCAAATAAAGGTTCTCCTTCAATCTGTAGGAGAAAAAATCGCTTTACTTTCTCCAGCTAAAGCTGAGGATATGCCAACTAATTGGACTTTTAACTGGCCTATTTTGTGGGACAAGACTGAATTTGAGTACCAGAATATAGTCAAACTCGTTGATTCAGATAAAGTTTGGGGATTAGCTCGATATGCTCTTTATACGGATGAAGAAGGTTCTCCGAGATTCTTAGAAATCGAACAACTAGAAGCAGATCCCAGCAGTCGAGGTGAAATGCCCGATCGACCCATCAAACCCATCGGCAAATGGTTAATATGGTACTGCGTCCAGGTTGGGCTACAATATTGCACAGTAGCAGCAAATGACCCGCTAATTGTCCTGGTTTCCCTAAACGATCCTGTGTCATACTATAGGGATGTTATTGAAATGGAGTATCTTGGGCTTGGGCCTAGCGCTCCGGGAGAAGATGGATATGCCTTCAGATTTTTACGAACAGCAGCCGTCGCCTTCTGTCAGAGGCACGAAAGCGAATGGGAATTCCCAACCTTTGTTGACCAGTGATGAGGTAATGGCTGGAACAAAGGTGGTAATGACTCACGCCGAAAGGCAAGCGTTTCTCAAAACATCTCGCCTTGGAGAGATATTTGGTGTTGCTCATTTGCTCCCTGAAGTTGAAGAGGTTACTAACAAAGCAGCTCAGAAATCTTCAAGCTTGAAGTCGCTTCGGGGACTTTTCAAGCGCGGGCTACAAAAAAAAGATGAGTTATCTTATAATCACAATAAAGTTGCTAAACGCGACAATTAGTTGCTACGGAAACACCTGTGATGAGACGGGTATTGGTCGATGGCGAAATTCTTTTAGACATTCTGTTAGATAGAGATGTATTTGCGGAAGAGGCGTCCAAACTATGGCAGCTAATTGAGTCCCAGCAAATAGAGGCTTATGTAACACCAACAACTCTCTCCAAAATTTTCGATATTGGCAGAGAAAGTCAGGGGGTTGAGATTGCATGGCAGGCTGTCTCGCAGTTCCAAGAAATCATGAAAGTCTGCCCTGTTGACGCCAACATTATACAAAAAGCAAGTTCGTTCAAGCTCGATGATTTTGAAGTAGCAGTACAGTTAGCTTGTGCAACTGTTATGAAGCTTGACGTAATTATTACCCGAAAAATTCAAGAATTTTACCCGTTTTTTCAGGATTTCCAAGATATTGATGAAGGTATACTTTCCGTTGTGACAGCAGGAGAATTCTTGGAACGTCTGTTCTCAACGAGTCCGTTGGCAGAACTCTTTCGTTTTGTTCAGGAAGCTAATAAACGTCTGGATGTTAGTAAGCGCATTATTAGCAATGCTTCTACGATTGTTGCTAACTCAGTTGACACTTTGTTGACCGAACAGACTCAACTGATTGAACCCGACGGTACTAACAGATATACCGAGGGTCAAATCGCTGCTTGCTTGCCCTATCTGGAAATCCTTCTGCGCCATATCGTTTATGCGTTGATGGCAGGAGATTTAAACGTTTTAAAAGAGGGGTGCCTAAATGGTTGGCGCGAAACTTACCAAGCCCAGGGTATAGCCTGTGAATCTATGATAGTTGCTGTACAAAAGATGAAGCAGGCTGCAATTGCAATCGCAAATAACGCCAAGGGTATTACACCCGGTAATTGCAGCAGTGTAATTTCTGAACTGGCTGCTTATTTTGATTGTGTTGTCACTGCGCTTGCTGACTCGCAAGGATTGTAAGGTTCCCTAGCGATAAGCAAAGTGGTCCGCACCCGAAAGATAAGAGTATGTGCGTAATTACTGTCTATTTTGACAGTTCCGGCGCGGGTGAGGGATTTTTTTAAGCTCACCGGGTTCTGGCAGGACCAGGTGCGGGAAGATTTAGCTGCGTTCGCGCGCCTTTGCCGATCGCTCCCGCCCCAGAATTACTCAAATCAGTTAAAGTAAGAAAAAGAAGCGCAAGTACCGTCACCTTTGAGCGACAATGGCATCCTCCTCCTCTGTAGCAGTTCGCGAACTCCCCCTATTTCCCTTGCCGGAAGTGGTTCTATTTCCAGGTAGACCGCTGCCGCTGCAAATTTTCGAGTTTCGCTATCGAATCATGATGAATACGATTCTTGAGGGCGATCGCCGTTTCGGTGTACTCATGTGGGACCCCAACCAAAACAAAGTCTCAGCCGTTGGCTGTTGCGCCGAAGTGATTCACTGTCAGCGCCTCCCGGACGATCGCATGAAAATCATGACTCTCGGACAGCAGCGGTTCCGAGTCCTCGATGCCGTTCGGGAAAAACCCTATTTAGTCGGTTTAGTAGAATGGATTGAAGACGAACCGCCGCAAAAAGACCTCCGATCTTTGGGCAAAGAAGTCGAACAACTGCTGAGAGATGTAGTTCGCCTGTCTAGCAAATTGATGGATCAGCCGATCGACCTACCGGATGACATTCCCAGTTTGCCCACAGAACTGTCATACTGGGTAGCCAGCTATCTTTACGGTGCAGCGACAGAACAGCAAACTCTTTTAGAATTGCAAGATACAGCAGCGAGATTGGAACGCGAAACCGAAATTTTGACCTCTACTCGCAATCACTTGGCAGCAAGGACTGTACTGAAAGATACGCTCAAATAGGGAATTAGCGCAGGCAAAAAGTACGATCGGTTTTGCCTGCATTGAAGCCAAAATTACACACAAATCATACTATTTTCGATTTTCGATTTTCGCATTGGAGATTAAATAATTGAGAATTAATAGACCTTTTACAAAAATATCTAGGAACGGGCAAGATGCCCGTTCCACAGAAAAATTTATTGTTGTGGAACGGGCATCTTGCCCGTTCCAAAATTAGATGCTTGTGTCACAAAATCTCGACCAACCGAAACCATACGATGCAGTTAGAGGAGGTCAACTGCCACCTCCTGTGGGCGGTGTCGTGCTCGGCGGATTAGCCGGAGTTAAACATCGGCTGTCTAGTTCTGTTAGCGAACATCGCATTGCCGCCCTCAAGGAAGCTTTGAATTACGGCGATGCAGGCTTAAAAATAGCGATCGAGATTTGTCAAACCGAAACAGGGCCTGTGCAGCGGGCGGCCTGCGATTTGCTGCGAGAAAGGCTGAGTGCGATCGCCCGCGGAAAATTACAGGCCTTTGTACCTGCAACTTTAGATTCCGAAACAGGGGCAGACAGGACTCAAAAAATCTTAAATAACTCACCGAGTGCAGTCTCAGAAAAAAGTATCGATCGACAGTTGTCAGAAGCACAGTTAATATTTGAGACAATTATGCAGCAAATGCAACCAAATTTGTTGCTGTTAGAAGCATTAGTCGCCTCTGTAGAACGCGAAGAATTTACCAGCGAACTGATGAATCTTTGGGAGTTGTTAATCTCAGAAATTCAGGAACTTCTCAAAGAACTGCGTCAGGCTGTTGGCAGTGCGATTTCCGCCCAACTCCGCATTCAGTGGCAGTACAATCAAGCTGAATCTCAAGCCAATCAGTGGCAGCAGCGAGCTTTGCTAGCTCTTCAGAAAGGCGATGAAAATGTGGTTCGCCAGGCCTGGGTTCGGAAGCAGATCGAGTTAGATAAGGTAGCAGAACTAAAAATTGATTTAGACGACCAAACTGTGCGAGTAGAAACTCTCAACCGCAACTTGCTAGCTTTGGAAAGTAAGATTGCTGAAGCTAATTCTAAAAAAGAGATTCTGAAGATGCAGCTTCATTTTGCCAAGGTACAGGAGCAAATTAACTGCACTTTCAGCCAAATGAATAATATATTTTTTCGTCCTTAGTTGTGGAATTCTGCGCGTATATATTGCGTAATTTCAGAGTTGTCTGATGCAAAACTGAATCGCTCCGCTTAAATTTGTTGCCTTATCAAATTTAGCGCCTTCGAGCTTAGCACCGCATAAAAAGGCTCCGCTCAAATTAGCACCGCGCAAGTCAGCTTCTGTCAAATCGGCGCCCTGAAGATTAGCTTCATACAACAATGCTCCTTTCAGGTTAGCCTGTTTTAGACTTGCTCCCCGCAGTTTTGCTTCGCTTAGATTGGCTTCTCTGAGGTCTGTATTGTCCAAGCAAGCATCAATGAGGTTGGCTTCGATTAGGTTTGCCCGGTACAATGAAGCCCCGCTCAAATCAACACCAATCATTTTGCTGTCGCTCAAATTGGCGTTTTTCAGGTTTGCCTCAATCATGTCAGCTCCTGTCAATCTGGAAAAAGTTAGATTTGCTCCAGTCAAATCGGCCGCCTTTAGTTTGGTCATTACCAGGCAAGCATTTTTGAGGTTGGCACCTATTAAGTTCGCCCAACTTAGGTCTGCCGAAGCTAAATTGATTTCTTTCAAAATGGCACAAGCCAGATTAATATGAATCAAGAAAGCTTCTCGCAAAGAAGCCTCTTTCAAGTTGGTTTCATGAAAGTCTCTTTCTCCGGCTGCATATCGCTTCAGAAGTTCATCCGCATTCATCTGGCTAGCCTCCTAAGTTGTATTTAAAATTATACTACTGACAGTACAGTGTAACACCCAAAGATTTTTAAAGTTTCCGTGTGTTTTTTTAGCTCTTCTAGTGCCGATCGCACTAATGTAGAACAAGCATCCGCTTCAACGTCCATAAAGAAAATATATTCTCCGAGCGATCGCTTAGTCGGCCGAGATTCAATCCGACTTAAGTTAATACCGCGACTGGCAAATACTTGTAAAGGTTTTACCAGTGTTCCCGGCATATTTGCAGGTACGCTAAAAGCTAGTGATGTGTGAGTACAATTGGACGGTAAAGCATCAAGGATCAATGTAGCAGCAGATTTGGTGATGGATTTGATCAATGATTCATCGGCGGCTTCTGGGTTGCCAATTTCTCCTGCATTCGGGCCGAGTATCCAAAATCGAGTGTAATTGTCGGGATAATCATTAATCGGGCTCGCTAGCATCGGCAATTTGTAGAGTTCGGCGGCTCTGGGCGAAGAGATTGCCGCTATACTACTATCTTCCAGGTACTGCAACGCTTCCGTGGTTGAATTGGCTGGGATCAACTGAGCCTCCGGGATAAACTCGGCCAACCACAACTGACACTGAGCTAGGGCTTGCGGGTGAGAGTAAACTTTTTGAATCTCGTTAAAACTTTGAGCATTTGACAGCAGCGCGTGGGAAATCGGCAAAACCAGGGCGTGTTTAATGCGCAGTGTATCCAGTCGCCACAGGGTATCTAGGGTAACAGTCACGCTACCTTCGATCGAATTTTCCACCGGCACAATTGAAAAATCAACCTGTCCAGAGGCAGATGCTTCTAGTGCCTGAGAAATGGTTGAATAAGGACACAGGGTGCATTGGGAGTTAGTTTCTTGGCTCAGCCACTTGGCATAAGATAGAGCGGCTGTTTCTGCATTAGTACCTATAGGGCCGAGATGTGCGATCGTCTTCGAGGGCTTCGCTAAGGAAATTTTCATAATAATCGGTAATTTTACGTTACAAATGTTTGCTTTACTCTCATCAGCGAGCAAGTATGATGAAAAAATTAGTGATGTACCGAAAGCTTTTATCCGTTATTTCTCGGATGACATTGCCTGAGTGTGCGAGTTAACCCGCAACTCATATCACCTAAAAAAAGTTATAGTTTATTAAGATATGCTTACGAATCCTATATATTGATATCTTCTCATGTATATACGCTTTAATGCTTTCCAATCCATTGAGATCGCCGTACCAGATGAACGGGTTCCCATTCAACATTATCTGCGCCAGCCGAGGCGACTGGTGAACGCTCTGGTCGATCGCACTCGCACAGAGCAACTTAGCGATGACTGTTTCCGCCTGAAAATGCGGCCGTTACAATTTATGATGCTGAGCATTCAACCCACAGTAGACATGAGAGTGTGGGCGCAGTCGGACGGCACAATCAATTTGGAGTCCGTCGCCTGCGAAATTCTCGGCGTGGATTATATAAACGATCGCTTTGCTCTCAATCTTAAAGGAAAGCTTTATGTGCACCAAAGTAGCGGGGTAGCATACTTGAAGGGAAAAGCGGATTTGGAAGTGCAAGTAGAGCTACCACCACCGTTTTGGCTGACGCCTAAATCGATTTTAGAAGCAACGGGCAACGGTTTGCTCAAGAGCGTGCTGCTGAGCGTCAAACAGCGGTTGATGTACCAGTTACTTTTAGATTATCGCCGGTGGGCAAGCAACGAAACTGAGTTAATATCGAGTGATATTCCTCAAATCTTGTCTTTAGAAGGTTGATTTCGTACTAGAGAATCTGTAGACTTGCATGGCATTGCCCTCGCTCTCAATTCTTGAAATCATCTGCGTTTATCTGCGTTTATCTGTGTTTATCTGCGGTTGACCCGCTCTATTAAATATTTATGCAATTCGTTTTATGAATTAATGTATAGGTATATTTGGGCAAAAATCAGCCCAATTGCCCAGATATTAGTTAGATGATCGAATTGTGCTGAAGCTTTGTTGGAGTTTGCGAGCAGGCATAGATACCGGCCGGTCAGTCAAGATCGATTTGAGTCAGCGCTCCATGTTCATAGTCTTCGATGATTCCCCCAGTCTGAGACCAAGTAGTTGAGTTTTCTTTTGAAACTTCGTCCTTTTTGTCGGCGAGTTCAGAATGTGGCGGCCGAGTTATTTTGGTCGGTGGGACAGTCGTCGCGCCCACGCGAATCCTGATTTTCGGCCCGGAATTGCCCAAGCGAATCGTCATCCCGTCCGCTAATGAAACCTGAGCGATCGGTCTATCATCTACATAAGTGCCGTTAGCGCCAAAATTAATAATTTCCCAGCCATAAGGGTGATTCCACAGCTCTACGTGGTGGCGGGAAACTACAGCGCTGTAAATAATTACATCATTGTCGTTCGATCGACCGATCCGAACCACCGATTCGGATTCAAAACACCAACTTTGAACCGGGACAGACTGGATAGGATGTAGCAGAGTTAAGGTGATCACTGATGTTTTGACACTCCACCGCAAGACAGAAACGGGGATGATTCAAGAGCTAATTTTTGGGATAAAACCGCAAAAAATTTGATAATTAAAGGCGTTATCAGTCCGACGCTACTCATTCTAGATGAAATAATAGTTGGTTGTATCAAACAGCATAGGTCTTTTTGAGTTGCTAACATTTTCCTTATTGATGCAATACGTTTAAAATACAATGCTTTGAGTAGCGGTGGAATTCCTCGCACAGAAAGCCTCAATCTCCTACGAAAATACCGATCGACCTTCCTGGTACGGGCCGCCCCAAAAATGCGATCGGCAAGTAGCAGCTTTCTCGATCAGGGAGGCCACACTAAGAGGGCAAATCGGACTCTGGCGGTTGTGCCGGATCTGGCGGTACAGATTCATCCCTTTGCCGCTTCAACTCTGCCACTTTTTCTTGAGCTACATCCCTGACTTCTAGAGCTTTATCTTGAATTTTCCCCGCCAGATTTCGAGCGCCCCGCTTCACGCCAGCCACATTTTTGAGAGTTTTGTCGAAATCTTCCTGTAAAAACTCTGCTACGATCCCGACTTTGTGGTGCAGTCCCTCCGCATACTGCACCGGTTCCGATACAGTAGCCTCAGAGACGATCGCCCGCTTGCTGCCGATGGTCGAAATAGCTGCCACCGGCAGCAAGTAAATCCCGTCTAAAACGCCGCGCCAGCCGCTCGATTTAAACAGGTAATCGGTAACAGAACCAGTGCGGACATCAAATAGGTAGTCAACCACCGTACCCGCCTTATTTCCTGCATCCGTGAGCACCTCAAGCCCGATCGGACAAACAGCTTGTTCCGGCTGATGCAATTCCGGGAGTTCCGGGTTAATCGTCACAAAAACATTTTCGCCCACCGTATCAACTTGCGCCCAAGCGAACCAGGTTTTTTTGCTGCCCAAAAGTCCCGACTTGCAAGTAAAGCCGATCGCCCGCTGGGAGTGAGGATCGAGCCAAAGCCGATCCACCCTGCCGACCTCTTCCGCCGTGCGGCGGTCGATCGTGCGACGGCCTTGCAGTTCGCTGCGCCTAACAATCTGTTGTGATGTACTCATAAATAAACTCCTGAGTGCCAGCGAGAGAAAAATGTCGATCGTCCAAAGATGCCGATTTAATATTCTTCTTCTTGTTCCGAATAATTGCGAGTATTTTCTGCCTCCGTCAACTCCTCTTCTTCCTTGGAAGTGCCAACTTCTTTGTGGCTGGGAAGAGGAATCGTGCTAATCTGGGCGTCCTCCGAGGGAGCGTCAATTACCTTAGCTTCCCTTGACTTGACGCTAATTTGTGCTAACTGGACTGAGGACTGATTCGCATCGACGTTGATTTGAATTTTCGGTCCCGATCGAGCCAAGTGAACGATCAGACCGTCCACAACGGGAACCTTAGCGATCGGCTTACCATCGAGGTAAGTGCCGTTGGTACCTAAATTAATCAGTTCCCAAGTTATACCGCTGCGTCGCAATTCGATGTGGCGACGAGAAACCACAGCGCTAAAAAGAACGACGTGGTTTTCGGTCGATCGCCCGATCCGGACGACCTGTTCGTCATCAAAGATCCAACTGCGGACGGGAATAGACTGGAGTGGATGTAGCAAGGTCAGCTTAATCACATTGGCAGCATTGAGTTTTGGTAGAGCGCCTCAAGATGCGATTTTAGATTTTAGACTTTCTCTAGCCCAATCCAAACTCGATCTAAGAGATTTGAAATAGAAACGTAACCAGGTCTCCTTTCCCCAGAGAGATGCGGTCTCCCGGTCGCAACCGATGTCGGTTTCCGCGGGGCAGGGAAGTATTGTTGACATAAGTGCCGTTAGAACTCCCTACATCTTCTAGGTAGCAAGCATCTCCCTCCACCCGGAGATTTGCGTGTACCCGAGAAACTATCTCAGAATTAGCAAATCCCGAAACATCAATATCCGGCGGCACCAAATCATTTGGCTTGCCGATGTGAATCACAGCCAGATTGTGAGGCAATTCGATCGGCGTATTTGTCTGAACGTGTATCAGACGCGCCGACTGCTGTTGCAGTTGAGTTTTCGCCACACCCGCTGGCTGTGGGTCGGGAACCGGGGGAGAGGTATTTGGTGCTGTTGCCACCGATTCAGTTGTAACAGGAACCGATGGCGACGGCGAGGGTTCTGCAATCGTAGGGATGCTGACGGGAGTTTTTTCCAAGTTCGGCCCCAGATCTGGGGTAACTAGAGGTTCCATTGCGATCGTCAGGGGTTCGGTTGGCGCTAAGTCCGGCACCAGTGGCGATACCACTGTGGGGTCCACAGGCGAGGCGGACGGTACTGTCACCTCAACTTCTGGAACGTAGGAACCCGGACGCAAATTAAAGCCACACTGACCGCAAAATGCTGCATCTGCCTGAACCGCTGCACCGCAGTTTGGGCAACTGGCGGTAACGGGTAAAGGCGTGTAACAAGACTCGCACTGGCTGGCCCCGTCGGGGTTCTGGTGATTGCAATTGGGACAGACAATCATCGATTTCTCCTTGCTATCGGCCAGATTTTCAAATCAGCCTCATAAAAATAGTCGTGTATATAGTCAAATTTTAACTTTAACAGCCACAATTCTTATACTACTTAGCTAATACTAGCAAGTCCACTCACGCCGTGACGTTTGCGCTGATTGGCGATCGTCCGTGAGTGATACTGTTGACTATATTGGCATGGCGCAAGCTGTCTCGGCTATTTTACCGCTTCGCCTGCGGTCGCATCGAGCAGCCACCAAAGTTCGCCCTCTGGTTCAACGAGTCTGGCTGGATAGGTCATTGCGTCGGCTGCGGGGGCAAAAATTTGAGCGAGGGCGGGTTGTTTGCTGGCTCCTGCGACCATGAAGATGACGCACCGGGCGCGGTTGATTAAGGGGACTGTAAAAGTGATGCGGGGTTGACCGTCTTTGTTGCCGACAGTTACTAGAGCGTCGCGGACTTGCAAGGCTGCTGTGCCGGGAAATAGAGAGGCTGTGTGGGCGTCGTCTCCTATGCCTAATAGAATGATGTCGAAAGCGGGAAACTCACCTTCTGATATTTTGAAGAACTGCTGCAATTCGGTTTGGTGCGCTGAGGCGTCGGCTGCGGGGTCAGCCGCGCCTGTGGGCATCGGGTGAATGTTGCTGGCGGGGATGTTTACTCGATCGAGCCAAGCGAGGCGCGCCATTTTTTGATTGCTGTCCGGGTGCTGTGGGGTAACGTAGCGTTCGTCGCCCCAGAAAACGTGAATTTTGTCCCAAGGCAGGTCTTGGGTGGCGATCGCTCTGTAGAGCGGTTCTGGTGTGCTGCCGCCCGCCAAGGCGATCGTACAAATTCCGCGTTCTGCGATGGCTGCTGGGATTTTCGACAAGACAACCGCGAGAGAGCGCTCTATGAGTTCTTCCCGATTTGCTAATACTTCTACTACTTTTTTCATTAATTTTCTCTCAACTTTCGTCTTCGTGTTGCTTCCTTGCCAATGTCAATTTTGCCTTGACATTTTGCTTTGAGGTCGATCGGCTGACACCCACGCAGGCTCAACACCGTGCTTGCGTCAGATTTTATCATTCTTAGCCTGCTTTATTTTAGTTGGCAACACTTATGCCTTCCAGTGATCGATCGAGCTTCACCTGTTGCATACATCTGTAGCAACCGTGCCCGAGAATTAGGACGTTCTTAATTGCACTTTTCATGAGCTATATATATTGCAACTTCCTTGTTGATTCTTGCTTATGCTATTATATTTTTCGCAACTTTCAATCAAAAGTCCGTTAGCGAAGCTTGCAGAAGAGAAGATCGCACTTACCACGAAACAGCAAAAATCCTCAAGATTGATGTGGTAGACTATGAAAAATAGTTTTAAGTCCGCACGATCGGATGGAAGCAAAACTATGTCAAATTTTAAGAAATTCCCTACATCTGTCCGCTATCTGATAGCACGGTTGCGCCACTGGACGCAACCCGCGGTTTGGGCTCCGCTAGCCGTGCTGTGTGCCGGCGGGTTATTTATCTGGGAGGTGTCCGTAAATCCAGAAAGGTTGAGCATAGATGGCGAAGCAGCAGCAGACTCAAACAACCCAGATTCGATCTCCGGGCTGTCTGCTGAAGATAGCGCCATTGCGGCTGAAATCGACAGCTTGCCGGTGCTAGTCAATCAGTTCAATGAGTCTAATTCTGAACTGAACTTATTCAATTCATCAGCAATCAAAAGCAAAGGTTTATTCGAGGAAATTCGCGATCGCAAATTAACAATTTCTCGGCAATTTTCAGCCCCCAAGCAGGCGGCAATCAGCAGATTTTTGTCCTTGCCAAATTTACAAAATTCTGCGGTTGGGACAGTCAACAATAACCCGCAAAATTCCAACTTGCCAAGTTCAAACGCGACATCAGATTTGAGTTTATCTGGCAGTGGGGCGACCATTTCCGGGATAAAAACGATCGCTCCTGAGTCTGCGGGTACGGAAGCAACTTTACCGGAGGCATCAGGTAGCGGTAATTCAGGTAAACAAAACGACAATCCTCTGGCTTTGAGTCCCCTGCAAGCAGCCATGAAAAAATACATCGCTGCCAACACTTCGGCAACGGCGGCTGTAAAAAGTGCAAATTCGGCTAAATTGCTCGATCGACCCCCATCCCCCGATTCTCCAACAAATCCGACAAATTTCCTGCCAACCGCCGCTACGACTCAAGCTGGAGCAAATCCTGTGAATTTTCCCGCGACACTCTCGCCACTTGCGGCTCCGACAAATACAATTATTAGCGACTCTCAACAATTCTTAAACCCAGCAGCTACGGTTCCTGAATCATTGGCCGGGTTAAATTCTAGAGTATCAGTCATCTCCACAATTACTCCACAGACTCCAACTGTGGTTTTACCCAAAAATCCCTACCAAACTAATTTATCTGACTCCGGCTTCGCACCGTCCGTTCAACCTGTGGCAGTTCCCGTCGCCACACCTTCGCCAATACCGCTAATTCCCAATTTTGGGCAGTCCCCTGGCATCGGGGGAAGCAAGATAATTAGCCCTCAATTCTCTCCCAATTCAGCGAATGCTCAATTTCAACAGCCTCAACCGAGTCGCCTTAACTTACCTGGTCAGCCTAACTTTGGAGCTGTTCCCCAAAACACCAATCAGAACGCGCAGCCAATTCAACCGCAACCTTTTTCTACACCTCGCTCTTTGACTCCGGGACGGTATATTGGCGGCGGCGAAATTAATACTTTTGCTAATCCTTAAAGGAAGGAAGAAGGAAGAAGAAAGAAGGAAGAAGGAAGAAGGAAGAAGGAAGAAAGAAGAAGGAAGAAGGAAGAAAGAAGAAGGAAGAAGGAAGAAGGAAGAAGGAAGAAGGAAGAATAAAAAAATGCTTTGAGATGTCAGTTTTAACTTAAGCAGTTATATGGTTTTCCGCTCGCATCGGAATCATATTTTTGCGATTTCAGCACTATGTTTTAACTCGCGAGCGGGGACGCTCGCACTGCGTGATTATTCCGATTTAACCGAAATTAATTACCAATTAGCAATTTGATTGGTAAAACTTACCTAGACGCGGCTCTTCCCAACAACAATCCTCCTATTCCTAAGCCAAATGCGATCGGCAGCCAAGCCGATATAATCGGAGTCAAAACAGCTTTCACGCCCATTGAACTGGTGATAAAACCAAATACATAGTAAGTAAAAATTACAACTACGCTAATACCAAAACTTGTCCCTTTCCCGGAGCGGCGCGGTTGAGTTCCCAAAGCGGCTCCCACTAAACCAAATACCAGACACACAAAAGGAAAAGCATATTTTTCTTGAATTCGCACCTTGAGTTTGCGAATTTGCGGTGCATCGCCGCTATTTTTAATGATTTCCAAACGCTCTAAAGCTTGAGCAATATTCATTTCCTTGAAATCTCGCACTCTCGCAGCTAAATCTAAGGGCGTGCGGGGGAGTTGTAATTGCTGGTGTTGAAATCTAACTATATTGCGGTAAGAGCCGTCTGGAGCTACTATATAAGCGGTTCCGTTGAAAAAATCCCAGGTGTTTTCTGAGGGATTCCAAGTAGCTGATTCTGAAGAAATGATTTGATTGAGGCCTGGGGTGGAGCGATCGATAATTGTTAAACCTTTCATTTGCTGGCCGTCAAACTGTTCTGCATAAAAAAAGCGGGACAGGATTTCTTCACCGCCTTTTTCTGGTTTGCGAAATTCTGTGTAGATAATATTTCTATCTTGAAATGTCGGTTTTTCTCGCTTCAGGGCTCTGTCTAAAGTTAAAGTAGCTCTGTAGCTAGCGGCGGGTACGACTAACTCTTGTAAAGCAAAGGTGAAGCCGGCAACGATTAAACTCATAATGACTGCCGGCATGATCAATCGGTAAATGCTAACTCCGCAACTGCGGAGGGCGATGAGTTCGCTGTCGCTGGAAAGTCGGCTGTAGCTCATTAAGGTTGCTAGCAGCATTGACATGGGGAAAGCTAATACTACAAAGTATGGAATTTGCAGTAGGAAAATTTCCATAGCGGCGCCGTAGGGGAGGCCTGATTCTGTTACTCTGCGGACTAATTCAAATAAGGCTCCAACGGTGACGGCGACTGATGTAAATAGTCCGACACCAAACAGAAATGGGCCGATGAGTTCTTTGGTAATGTACCAGTCCATTACTGAAATTCTCGGTAGCCAGTTGAGGGGATTGAAGGATTTGGACATTGCTATTTTCATAGTTGCGCGTTCTCGCTGATTGCTCCTTAATTTAAAATAGGAATTACGCACGGCTAGTCAGAAACCGGGTTTTTTACGAAAAGACGCTCCGCAGTCCGCAGATTGGGTGAAAAACCCGGTTTTTTTGGTTTGATGCGTCCTGGACTGTAAAAGTTAAATTCTCAATTCTAAAATTCTGCTTTCTGCTATCAAAGACTATCGCACGAAGTTGTCACCCAAGTAATATTGCCGCACTAAAGGGTTGCTGTAGAGTTCTTCTTCAGCGCCGGATGCTAAAATTTGACCGTCTCGCATGATGTAGGCTCGATCGGTAATTTCGAGGGTTTCTCGGACGTTGTGATCGGTGATCAGGATGCCGATTTGACGATCGCGCAGTTTGGAAATTATCGTCTGAATTTCATCAACTGCGATCGGATCGACGCCTGCGAACGGTTCGTCTAAAAATAGGAACATCGGCCCGTCTCGCCCAGCAGCCAAGGCTCTCGCCAGTTCAGTCCGCCGCCTTTCTCCTCCAGAGATTTGAATTCCCAAACTGGATGATATTTTTTGTAAGCGAAATTCTTCCAACAAGAAATCGACTCGCTCTTTCCATTCCCAACGGGGCACTTGAGTTTGTTCCAGGACTAACAAAATATTGTCGCGCACGGTCATGTTGCGAAAAATGCTGGCTTCTTGAGCGAGATAGCCTATTCCCAAATGTGCTCGTTTGTGCATCGGCAATTTAGTGATGTCTAAATCGTTGAGCCAAACTGTCCCTTGATTGGGTTTTTCTAATCCGGTTGCGATGTAAAATGTTGTGGTTTTGCCGGCACCGTTGGGGCCGAGCAGTCCGACGATTTCTCCTTGGGCTACTGAAAGGTTGACGCGACTGACTACATGGCGTTTTCCGTAGGATTTGTGAATATTTTCGAGTACAATTTTCATGATCGCCGAGGCAATTTTTAAGTAGAAGGAAGAAGGAAGAAGGAAGAAGGAAGAGGGAAGAAGGAAGAAGGAAGAGGGTAGAAGGTAGAAGGTAGAAGGTAGAAGGTGCTTCGACTTCGCTCAGCATAAAAAGAAGAAATACACAGCAAGCCTTTGAGCGATCGGTATTTTACGTTTAATTAGGTGGATCACTTGCCAGTTAAATTCCAGAATTCAGGCTTGTGCGATCGCGTCTCAAGTCGATCTTCTAAATACTAAAACTTTTTAATCTTAAGACAACGAAATTTCGCATCTATCCCAAGTAGTATGTTTTTGCGGATGCGAAATTTTGCTGCGATTGGAGGCTGTTATTTGGGGGCTGTTCGGGGTGCGGGCGGTTTAGCACCGGGATTTGGATTAACCGGGGCTGGTTTCCCGATCGTATTTTGGACTGCTGAATCTTGTTCCGGGGCAACCAGATAGACAGATTCTACCTGTCCTGGGTTGTCTGGCAGGGCAATAAACCGCCCTTCGTCGATAAGGTATGTTATGGTTTCGCCGCGCAGGCTGTTGCCCTGCTGCAATACATAAACGTCTCCGCTGAGAATGATCCGGCGCTCGCGGCTGAAGTATTGAGCTTGAGCTGCGGTTGCTTGTATTTGGCGGGCTGGATAGTTGATTTGGACGTTGCCGCGGGCTGTCACGATGCCGGTTTTGGAGTCGGCTTCTTGAATGTCCGATCGCACGGAAAGAGTGCGGGGCGGGGCAGCCTGTGGGTAAGTGGGAGAGGCTAGAGTGCTTGCCAGAGTCAGCGGCAACAGCAGCGATAATCCTTTGAATATGCGGGAATTGAGTAGTTTAGCGGAGGGCATCATAGCTTACAAGCCTCAAAATTTGTGAAATTGCTGAAGGGCATTATCTCACTCCCAGATTTTTCCGTATGCAGATTAGATCCACCACACCCGATCAGTTAGGTATTTTATCTTAACGGCCGTGAAAAATTCCCGTAAGGTCGATCGACCTGCCAGAGAGCGTCAACCAATTATCCTAGCAAGACAATAGACATTTTCACGACCTGTTTGGCTGATTTACAGTTTTTAGTAAGGACTGAAGTTCTCTGTCTGCGGTTTGTGGTGAAGAGTTCAGCCCTCTCTGGCGTAGTTTTAAGTCAATAAACTTGTTGGATAATTTTGGGATTGATAGAGCAACCGCTCCTTCAAGGCAGATGTACACAGATTAACGCAGATAATTTGAAGAAGTATCAACCGTCGTCTGATCTTTCAAAATGTATGGCAATTGCAAGCCTGCAACTTCTGTACCTACGAATAACGGTAAAAAATTAGCGACTACTTCCGGGCCAGCTTGTTGCAAAGTGTTCAAAAGTTTAGCGCTTTGTCCGACCAAATCTTTAACGGCAATTCCGGCATAACTCGGCTGATAATAACTGAGCCGATTTATACCTTCTCCCAGCAATATTACCGCACCGCGCCAGTTTTGATTGCTTAAGTGATAAAGCGCGACGGCAATTTGCAAGATTCCCTGATAAAATCTTTGATTCGGCTCGCCGGATTCCATCCACAAAGCCTCTAATGTATCGTGACAAGCGTAAAAATCTTGGCTGTTAAATTGTTCGATACCTTGCCAAAACTCGATCGGCATTTCCTCTGTCATGCGATTGGGGATTGGGGATTGGGGATTCGGAATTCGTGTTTGAGTAGGCGGCGATCGGTTTTTATTAATAGCTAAGTCTTAAAAATAGGAATAATCACGACCAGTTTTCAAAACTACGGCAAATTCACGACCGCCTACTTAAACGATTACATAGTCTCTCTGACAGCTTGAAGCTGATCCATGCCAATTTCCTGATTAGTTCCAGCGAAATCGTTATCTGGCGTCAGAAATAACATACAGTGACATTCTTTCCGCTCGCGCATGGGAATGCAAGGACAGTTCCAGTAGGCGGCTTTGACTTCGGCTTCTTTATCTTCGTAATGGCGACAAGGGCATAGGGGAGCGCCTAGTTCGTCCTTATGTTTTGCTAGTCCTTCTATGACGACAGCAGTGACTGAAGGCTCGGAACAAAAGTAAGTGCCCGTGCGCTTGGCGTAGGTTTCGGAGAAATTCTTCATTGCCTCCAAGGTTTTTTCGTTGGAGAGTTTAGATTTTTCTGTTGTGTTCATAGTTCAGGATCGGAGTTGAGGATGCTACGAGCTTTTGACAATTGTAGCGCAGAATGTGATTTTAAACACTTGATATTTCTGTTTACTTACAAGGAGCAAAATCTTGACAAAAATTGAGTTTTAGGTTGTCGGTTTTTTAGCGATTTTTCACGCATCCGTCTCGGTTCGGGAAACTGGCGGCTGTCCTGGTTTTTGCAGCGGTCTCATAGATTGGGGCGATCGCGCGCCCTTATCAATCATCCCCCAAAGCGGATATAAATGAGATAATATAGCACAGCCCTGTCCTTGTGACCAGCATCTGATGGCAATTTCCCCGGATCCCACCGGCCACCAAAATCTCCTCCCTCCCGGCTGATTTTGCTCGCTGACTGTACTTTGGTCAGATTAATGTTAAAATCCACCTCCCGCGCTGCTAGCTACCTCTAGGCGCAGTAAACTATTGGTTTGCACGCTAAAAACTTAATTGAAGTTTGCAATAAGAGCTTTGAAAGCGGAGGATTGATTTGAAATTGATTTGTGAATGAGATTTATGTTACGAAGCGCTTAGGCGCAAAGGGCGCGAAAGAAGAGAAGATGATTTATTTGTTTGCTTTTTGGACAAATAAATAAATGTCATCCCGCTGATATTTGAGTTGAAATTGGGGATTGTTGGCGAGTTGAGTTACTAGGTTTTGTACAAAAGCTCGATCGCTCATCCAGCCAGGATACCTCAGATTAAGCAAGACATACTCAAACTCTGCGAGATTTACAGGAGGCGTCTGAGCCTGAGTTAAGCGTACTACAGAGCGGTGCGTTAACTGCGGAGCAATATGAGAAGTTGTTAACACACTGCCTTTTGTGTTAACGAGAGCAATTGCTTCTCTGCTAGCCGGCAAGGTATCCAGGGAATCTACATAAATAGTCCAAAAATAGCCGTATTTTGCCAAAGCTAAGAAACCAATCAACGACCAAATTACAATCACTCTCGGCAATGGATACTTAGGAATTGGCAATCTATCAAATATTATCTTTCCCTGGTGCTGATTCCTCGCTGCTAAACTGGAAATTACGGCAACCAACAAAAACGGCAATATCGGAATAGAATATTGATGAATCAAATCTCGTTGAGCCGGGATATCAGAAAGAATATTCATCGTCAACATCGGAACCGCACTAATTAAAGCTGTCAGATGCCGTGGCGAAAGCCACCAAATTACAGGCAATATCAATAATGCTAAATATTCAAAAGTATCACCAGAAAAAATCCGCCCTAAAATCAGATTTGGTTTCAAGATTAAATTAACAGCTATTTCTAAAACCGAGTTTCCTAAATATTGATATCGCCCGATTCCCGCGTGTTCTCTTCCCTGATTGAAATACGGTATAACTCCCTGAGTAACTACCAGGAACCAACCCACGCCGAGAAATAGAGCTATGAGTCCGCAATTGCGTTTTTTATCAAAACACAAAAGCCACAATCCCATCGCAGCCACAGTTAAAGATAGCACGGCTTTGCAGCTCAAAACTAAGACGATGGCAGCACAAAACCACAGAGTTTTATTCAGCCGCGCGGCTAGGATTGCTGCTAGCAGTGCGGGTAAGGCAATTACTTCTGGGTGGAAGTCGAAGAGGTTGACATTGAAGACTAAGGGATAGAAAAGGTAGATACAGGCGATCGCCCAAGCTATACTATTCTTTAATCCAGCTTGACTGGCCAAACTCCAAACTGGCAAAGCACCGGATGATAGAGCTACGGCTTGCACTAACAACAGCCAATGAACATCGGGATAGATTTTGTAAAGCAAAGCCACGGGATACATCACCCCAGCCGCGTGATTTCCCAGGTGGTGAATTTCGAGAAATGAGGAAAACGGCGTTTGTCCTTGACTGATTAGATACGCTACTTGATCGTAAATTCCCAGTTCAAAAGCGTTGGATTCAAGCAGGGCGTGGCGTACACTGCTGCATAGAAAAAATATTAGGGCAAAAAGGGCGATTTGCCAAATTACTGGATGATACTTTAGCTTAAAATTGTTCATAGGGGCGGGTTTATTGGATTGATGCACTTTATCAAAGACAATGGTGAACCCGCCCCTACAGGAATTACGGTTAATTCACCAGACTCAATATCAATTATTATTATCATACTAATTGGGCTTTCTTTGAAACAAAAACACATCATCTTGCTGATAGCTTATCTTAAATTCAGGAGAATTTTTAAGTTTAGCGACGACACTAACAGCAGTATCCGCAGTATCATGCCAAGGATGGCGCATATTTAATAGTACATACTCAAATTCATTCAAACTTTGTCCGTTGGCAACTTGGTGCAGCAATTTAATTATTGAACGGTGAGCGAGATGAGTTGCGAGGGAATTATCTGTTAAAACATTGCCTTGAGTTTGCACTAGATTAATTGCCTGCCGCGTCGCTTGCCAAGTATCGAGAGACTCTAAATAAATCGTTCCAAAATAGCCGTATTTAGCTAAAATCAAGAAACTCAAAATCGACCATAAAATTAACAATTTTGACAAATTAGCAAACAGCAATTTTCCCCACCTCCAACTGCGGCGAATCGAAAGGTGGCGCATCCAGATATGTTTAACAGATTTAATAGAAATTGGTTGCGATACTGGCTTCCAAATTCGCGGCATCAATTGGCGGTGATTCCATAGATAATCCCCGGCATTTTTCCAAAAATTCTTGCCTCTTTTCTGTCTGTCTGCTACCGTGGAAATTACAGCAGTTAATAAAAACGGAAATATCGGCACAGAATATTGATGAATCAAATCTCGCTGAGCGTCAATATCAGAGAGAATATTCATGAATAGCATGGGTAAAGCACTAATTAATGGCGACAGTTGGCGCGGGGAAATCCACCAGATTACAGGCAAAAATAACAAAATTAAATATCCCAAAGTATCCGCCGAAAAAATTCGGTTTGCTACTAGATGAGGTTTGAAAATTAAATTTATCGCAATTTCCAAAACCGAGTTTCCTAAATATTGATATCGCCCAACACCTGCGTGTTGTTTGCCTTGATTAAAGTACGGTACGATTGCTTGAGTGGCTATCAAAAACCAAGCTGCACCGAGAAATATAGCGATGAGTCCACACTTGCGGTTTTTTTCAAATAAAAATAGCCAAACACCCATCATCAAAACTGTCAAAGATAGCACGGCTTTGCAGCTTAAAATTAAGAGGATGGCTGCACAAAACCACAATGTTTGATTGAGTCTGGCGGCTAGGATTGCTGCTAAAATTACGGGTAAGGCAATTACTTCGGGGTGGAAGTCGAACAGATTGACGTTAAATACTACGGGATAAAGCAGATATACGGCGGCAAGTGCGATCGCCCTTGGTTCATTTAATCCCGCTTGACGTGCTAAACTCCAGCTAGGCCAAGCACCTAAAGCTAGGGCAAAAGCTTGCACGAATAACAGCCAGTGCACATCGGGATATATTTTGTAAAGTAAAGCTAGCGGATAGAAAATAAACGCCGTATGATCACCTAAAATATTAATTCCCATTAATGAGGAAAATGGGGTTTGATTTTTAGAAATCAAGTAAATTGCTTGGTCAAAAATGGCTAAGTCGTATGCAGTGGAATGAAACAAGGCGTGGCGCACGCTACTAGCGGTAAATAAGATTATCGTTGTTACGACAATCATTAAAAATACTGGATGGGATTTTGGAGATTGTAAAGTTAGCATTTTATTTGTTTAATCGGCGATGCGTTTAAATAGTAGAACTTCGTTTTTTTGATAAGTTAATTTAAAAGTGGGATTGTTTTTAAGTTGAGTTGCTAAGGTGTTACCAGTTTTTTCTGTATCGGGCCAGGGATGGCGAAGATTTAATAATATGTATTTAAATTCAGCTAAATTTGTTTGGGGTGAAATTTGTGAAAGTAATTTGACTATGGGGCGGTGGGCAAAGTGAGGGGCAAGTCTATTATCTGTTAAAATACTGCTTTGGGGTTTAACTTCTGCGATTGCTTCCCGTGTGGCTTGCCAGGTATCTAGTCTATTTGCGTACAGAATAAAGTCTTTGGATTCTCCCAGTAATAGGAAAATTATTAATGACCAAATTATCATTGCTTTGGGTAATTGCATTCCCCGCCACAGTTGCGGGATTTGGATGTTTTTAAATTGTATATTTGCGGTTTTAGGTGAGTGAATCTTTTCTGTATTTAGCGATGTAGCTTGATCTGCGTTTTTTATTACTGCTGCTTTGGCGATGATTGCTAAGATTAAAAAAGGAATGATTGGCACTGAATATTGATAGGCTAAGCTGCGTTGAAATGGCAAGTCGGAGAGGATGTTGATAATTAAGGTAGGGATTGCAGGAATTAGGGCTGTTAAATATTTAAGGTTGATTTTTGGGGAGAATGGCAGTAACAGCCAAAATACGGGTAAGGTGAGGATGAATAAGTATTTGAATGCGTCGAATGAAAGGATTTTTCCTAATACTAGCTGGGGTTTTAATATGAGGTTGATGATGATTTCTAGTACGGATTTGCCTAAATAGCTGTAGCGCCCGACTCCTGCGACTTCGCTACCGCTAAAGTAGGGGATGATTTTTTGGGAGGCTATCAAAAACCATGCTACACCGAGCAAAAGTGCGATCGCCCCAAACCGTTGCTTTTTTTCGCAGAAAAACAGCCAGAAACCAATGGCAGCAACGGTTATGGACAAAACAGCCTTGCAACTCAACACTAACAGAATGGCGGTACAAAACCACAGGATTTTATTGAGGCGCGCTGCCAAAATTGCTGCTAACAGTGCGGGTAAAGCGATCACTTCCGGGTGAAAATCAAATAAGTTGATGTTGAATACTACCGGATAGAGCAAATAAATTATGGCGATCGCACGGGATTGTACTTGATTTAAGCCGGCCAAACGCGCTAAACTCCAGCTAGGCAAAGCCCCTAGCGATAAAGCAACTGCTTGTACTAACAGCAGCCAATGCACATCCGGGTAAATTTTGTACAGCAAAGCCAGCGGATAATAGATTACCGCTGCGTGATCTCCCAAAATGTGCATCTCCATCAAAGAAGAAAAAGGTGTTTGGTTTTGGGAGATTAAGTAAATTGCTTGGTCAAAAATCCCCAAATCGAAGGCTGTTGATTGGAATAAGGCGTGCCGTAAACTGCTAGACAAAAAGAAAATTATTGCAGCAATCGCGATCGCCCAAACCAAACTCGACGGTAAGTGCGATCGACCTTCTTCTATATTATCCGTGATTCCAACGCCGATCTCCTCACGGTCATCAGCAAAATTTTTCCCATTCTCCATGAAATCTGGCACTAGCTGACGACTCAAAATATGATTCCTTCAAATGTGCTTGCCACGCAATAGCTAACCGCTAATTTGAGTTCCACTAATCGTAATATTAGAATAATCCACAAAACCTTAAAAAATTGTGAAAGCAATAACTCTTCTCGGCTCCACAGGCTCCATCGGTACTCAAACTCTGGATATTGTAGCTCAATACCCGGAACAATTTCGGATTGTCGGGTTAACTGCCGGACGAAATATCACGTTACTCGCACAGCAAATTCGCCAGTTTAGACCCGAAATTGTCGCGATTTGCGACGAAGATAAACTACAAGAATTACAAGAGGCGATCGCAGATATCGACCCTCAACCTATTTTACTTGTTGGCGAGTCAGGCGTTGTCGAAGTTGCCAAATACGGCGACGCTGAAGCCGTCGTCACGGGCATAGTTGGCTGTGCCGGTTTGCTGCCAACAATTGCCGCTATCAAAGCAGGCAAAGATATTGCCTTAGCGAATAAAGAAACATTAATCGCTGGCGGCCCCGTTGTCAACCCCTTAGTCGAAAAATACGGGGTTAAAGTATTGCCGGCAGACTCGGAACATTCGGCAATTTTTCAATGCCTCCAAGGTATACCAGATGGAGGTTTACGCCGAATTATTCTCACAGCTTCGGGTGGTTCTTTTCGAGATTTGCCGATTGACAAATTAGCAGGAGTAACAGTCGCCGATGCCTTAAAACATCCGAATTGGTCGATGGGGCAGAAAATCACCATTGATTCTGCTACTTTGATGAATAAAGGATTAGAAGTAATTGAAGCTCATTACTTGTTCGGCCTGGATTATGACGACATTGATATTGTCATCCATCCCCAGAGCATAATTCACTCATTAATTGAGCTGCAAGATACGTCTGTTTTGGCGCAATTGGGCTGGCCGGATATGCGATTGCCGCTGCTTTATGCTTTGTCTTGGCCGGAGCGAATTCATACAGATTGGCCGCGACTAGATTTGGTAAAATCCGGGGATTTGACTTTCCGAGAACCAGACCACGAAAAGTATCCTTGTATGCAGTTGGCTTATGCGGCGGGACGTGCAGGCGGCTCGATGCCTGCGGTGCTGAATGCGGCAAATGAACAGGCTGTAGCGCTATTTTTGGATGAAAGAATTCAATTTTTGGATATTCCGAAGTTGATTGAGAATGTGTGCGACAAACATCAAGCTGATAACTGTGAAAGTCCTGGTTTAGAGGATATTTTGGCTGCGGATCAGTGGGCGCGGCTGGAAGTTTTGGCTGGAAGTGTCGAATTGGGCGATCGTATTCTTTCGATTCGCTAATTCTAAGATGCAGACGTACGGTTAAAACCGCGTTTATATAAACAAAACCCACTCCAAGCGGGTTGAAGATAAGATGGTGAAAATTACGTGATTTTTTTCATTTATTTCTTCATTCCGCGGAGGCGGAATTCGTTTTTGTAGGCGCGGTTTCAACCGCCGTCTTCTATTTTTATTGAATCCCTTGATAAAATAGAGCTATGACTCCCATTCTTGGAAGCAACCGATGCAAACAGAAACCAAACCAACAGTATTTGAGCTAAATCAACTAATTATCCCACCAGGCAATAAAATAAAGTTACAAAACGTTAGCTGGGAAATGTACGAAGCTATCCTAGACGAGTTAGGGGAAGGTTACGCACTTCGACTTACTTATTATAAAGAATCACTGGAAATCAGGAGGCTACTACTAGAAGATGAAAAAGCTAAATCATTGATTGGATACCTTGTCAACGTGCTTTTGGAAGAACTTAATATTGATTGTGATGTTTTAGGTTCTACTACGTTCAAAAGCAAAGAGATGCAGAGTGGCGTAGAACCTGATGATTGTTTCTACATTCAGCACGAAGCTGCTATTCGAGGTAAGGATAGAATAGATTTAACAGTAGATCCGCCTCCCGATTTGGCGATCGAGATTGACAACTCCTCACAAACCAGTTTCAGCAGCTATCAAGCTTTGAAAGTGCCGGAACTTTGGAGATATGACGGGCTAACCCTGAAAATCTATCTGCTTCAAGACGGAAAATATCTTGAGTCTGATACCAGCCAAAATTTCCCCGACTTTCCCATTATTGATGTAATTCCTCAATATGTCGATCGCAGCAACACCCAAGGCAGAAGCCCAACAATCAGAGCATTTCGAGCTTGGGTAAAAGAGCAACTACAAATCAAAGACTCGTAGCAGCGGGTTTCACTAACTCCCCACTTTCGCTGCCAAATCAGCCACACTCATTTTTTCGTACATTTCAAAAGGTTGGTGAATCCAAGGATTATCCGCCAAATAATCTACATAATAATCCGGCTTCGCCACAGAACAAGCCTTGTACCAAAGCACAGCCGTCCGAATTTCCTGAATATCCTCGCCGTAACGACTCTTCAGCCAAGCGATACCTTGATCCAAACTAATTCCCGAATCCACCAAATCGTCAACTAGCAGGATGCGGCTGCCCAAATTATCGCCCACCATTGTCAAATTAGGCGCAAACTCGATCGCCCGCCGAACTTTTCCCTCCGCCCCACTGTATGACGAGGCCGCTAAAATCGCCAGAGGTTTGTCGAAAATCCGCGACAGAGTATCGCCGACGCGCAGCCCTCCCCTCGCCAAACAGACAATGCGATCGAATTTCCATTGAGATTCATCAATTTTTACAGCCAAATCCTCAATTTTGCGATGGTACTCTGACCAAGAAACGTAAAGGTCGCTCATCAAAAAAATGGGTAGAAACCCCGTCCTAAAAGGACGGCTTTACAAAAAGACTTGCCTCAAACCAACAATATCACAGAAAATGTGTTAACGTGTGAGAATGAAAAAAGCCTACCGCTACCGATTCTATCCCACTACGCAGCAAGAAAATCTCTTGCGACGGACAATGGGGTGTACACGGTTAGTGTACAACAAGGCTTTGGCTGCTCGCACAATCGCGTGGTACGAGCATCAAGAGAAAGTTGGCTACAGCCAAACCTCCTCTATGCTGACGAATTGGAAGAAAGAGGAAGAGCTTGATTTTTTGAATGAAGTTAGCTGCGTACCTTTGCAACAAGGACTCAGACACCTTCAAGCAGCGTTTAGCAACTTCTTTGCGGGTCGCGCTAGATATCCTAACTTCAAGAAGAAGCATAACGGTGGCAGTGCTGAATTCAGCAAGTCAGCTTTCCGATGGAAAGATGGACAGGTATTTTTAGCTAAATGCACTACTCCATTGCCAATTCGTTGGAGCAAACAAATTCCCGAAGGGTGCATTCCGTCTACCATTACGGTTAAGTTGACACCTGCTGGACGCTGGTTTGTCTCCATACTTGTAGACGACTATATAATCAAGCCACTTCCGAAGATAGAGAAATCTATTGGATTGGATGTAGGAATAACCAGCCTAATTGCTACTAGCGATGGCGATAAAATCGCCAATCCTAAGCACTTTAAAAAACTTCGCAAGAAGTTGAAAAGGAAACAGAAAGCGTTAGCCCGTAAGCAAAAGGGTAGTAACAACAGGCAAAAAGCGCGGGTACAAGTAGCAAACATCCATGCACAGATCACCGATGCGCGTCAAGATTTTCTACATAAATTAACAACTCAACTAATTCGTGAAAACCAAACGATTGTAGTTGAGGATTTAGCCATCAAGAATATGGTGAAAAACCATAAATTAGCTATGGCGATCAGTGATGCTAGTTGGGGCGAACTAATTCGCCAGTTGGCGTACAAATGCGAGTGGTACGGTCGAGAGCTAATAAAGATAGACCGCTGGTTTCCCAGTTCTAAGCGTTGTGGAAACTGCGGGTATATTGTAGATAAATTACCGCTGAATATTCGGGAATGGGAATGTCCTAAATGTGGGACAAACCATGACCGAGATATCAACGCTGCAAAAAACATTTTGGCGGCTGGGCTAGCCGTGTCAGTCTGTGGAGCAACTGTAAGACCCCAAGAGAGTAAATCTCGGAAGGCTGGTGCTACGAAGCAGAAACCTAATCAGTGATGATTGGGAATCCCCGTACCTTGTTTGACGGGGTGGATGTCAAGCCTAATATTATTGAAATATCAATGATATTATTCAATATTTTGGGGAAAATGACATGAATGCAGATGAACTTCTCAGACGGTATGCAGCCGGAGAACGGGTTTTTCGTACCGTAGACTTGGCTGGGATCAATATTTCAAGGACAAATTTGCGCGATATAGACCTGACTGGAGCTAGTTTAACAGGTGCAAATTCGATCGGCATCACGCTCTACAGAGCCAATCTGTATCAAGCAGATATCAGCCAAGCCGACCTCTCCCAAGCCAACCTCATGTCCGCTAATTTCGGCGAATGCGAGGCGGTGGGAGCGAATTTAAGCGGAGCCATCTTGCGGAGTGCCGTGCTCAGCGGAGCCGATTTGACAGGGGCGAGTCTCAGAGGTGCAGACATCAGAGATGCCAATCTTCAGCGGGCAATTTTGATGCAAGTTTATGCAGTAAACGCTAACTTGCAAGGTGCCAACTTGAGCGAAGTCAAACTTTGCGGAATCAACCTCAGCAAAGCAAATTTAACCGACGCCAACTTAACACAAGCTGACTTGAGCAATGCTAATTTAGCTCAAGCAAATTTGAGTTGGGCAAATTTGACAGAAGCAAATCTCGAAAAAGCCGATTTGAAGGGAGCCAATTTAAGCGGAGCTAACTTGAGTTGTGCAAATCTGCATCTAGCAGATTTGAGTGGAGTTTCCCTTAAGGGAGCAAATCTCCGGGGAGCAAACTTGCATCAAGCCAATTTGCGTGGGACAAATTTGAACGAGGCGAATCTGAGAGAGGCGATGATGCCAGATGGCAAAATTTCTGAGTAAATAAGCTGGCAAAACAGAAGTTGAAACCGCAGGGTGCTGGTGATGCACCCTACATTTAGCTTAATTCCAGATTTTATTGAGGCGATTTAATTCTGCCTTCTGATGACTCCGCCCAAAAATGGATAAAAGCGCCCGATATTCGTTGTGGATAGTCAAAAATTTTAGATAAAAGTTCAATCTCCAGATTCATCTGTTGATTAAATCTAAAATCTAAAATCTAAAATTGATTGACAGTGCATTTCCAGAGAAGTGGCAAATATTTTTGGGTCACGATTTAATCTACAACTTTCAGCCAGCCCCGGCGAACGGCGTGAAGCAAGCGGTTGATGGCTGTTTGATCTTCTTCGGTAAGACTGTCATTTAACAGCGCTGTCTTGAGCTGTTGTCGGTGAGTGGGAGTCAGCAGACCGGAGTGATATACCTGAAACACTAGCTCTGCAATAGTAAATTGAGGTAAAAACGTTTGGGTCATCATTGCTTTTTTTGTTCATTTAACTGACATTTGACATTATTGACTAATTTTATGAATATTTATGTGATTTAAATAGGTGAGTAAATGTGATCTGTTGGATCTTAATTTGTGATTTGTGTCAACCGAATTGGGGGAGCGGATGTTTCCTCGATCGAGAGAGCAACTCGAAACAAAAACTCCGTCCCGATTCCTCGCTTTTGGCAACTGCGATATCTGTAGTCTTTGTTAATATATAGCGGTTCTCAAGCGTGGTGAGCTATGCCCTATGCTCTATGCCCTATGCCCTATGCCCTATGCCGTTCGCGTACCTAATATGAGAGCTCGAAAGGCTATAATCTGACACATCAATTAATACTTATCTCATAATAGATTACTTAATATCTGCTCACCAATGACTGCTAATTAAATCGATCGCCTTAATTAAACATAAAATTTTTACTGTCTTCAGACATCCGGTTTTGGTTCCATTTACTGCGTGTCTTGGTGTGGTTTTTTTCCGTGGATCTACTTGATGACTGCTGACTACTGACTACTGACTGCTGACGCTTTAAGATCAAAAATCCCGACTTCTTCAAGAAACCGGGTTCGATCGCCACGATCGCAGGATAATTCTTTTTATGAGAGGGTTAATGGAGCGACCTACTCACGGAAATCTGATTGCGGGCAAAACTCTATACCAGACAGGGTGGAACTACTGATCTAAACTTGCTGTCTGAGGGTACTAATCGGAAATCCTGACCCATCCGCGACGGATGGCGTGAAGTAGGCGGTTGACTGAATCTCGATCGTCTTCGGTGAGAGCGCTTTCGCAGAGTGCGCGCAGTCCGTGACTTTCGGTACGAGTCAAATTGCCTGAATGCGTGATTTGATAGAATAGTTCAGCGATCGTGCGATCGGATTTTAAATTCAGAACTTGCATGAAATTTCGTTGAACTCAACTACTCTAATATCGAGCATTTGAGAACAGAGTAGGGTGATTGCCGTCGGCTAAGCTGTGTGATCTTTCTGAGCTCGACTTGCGATCTAAGTCTGGGGTATACGTGAGTTAAATCACATAGAATGAGAGACCTCGATCGCATTTGCTGTGATTGTGGCGGTAGCCTTAAGGCTAGACGAAACCTCGAAAACTTCTGATTGCAAGACTTTGAGCGCCATTGTTGACGGCTGGAGGCGTGAAACTGTTCGTTTTCAACTGTAGCCGAGGCATCCAGTTGCGATCGGCGAGCCACAGCCTGAGATACAATAAATTATCAATATTTCGATCCCATCTATAGGCAGGCAGGTAAAAGAATGATCGTTATTGGCTACTTTTCGATTTCTTTAATCGTTTTTGTTGTTTGGTTCATTGTTTTTTGGAACGATACTTCCACATCCAAAAAAGACTTACTCTCTTGGGTAGCCTTACTACTCGGCCCCCTGGTTTGGCCTATTGTTCTACCCCTATCACTGTTGCAAATTACCAGCAAAAAGTCGGTTGAAAAACCTGCAAAATCCGAACAATAATTCTCATAAATCGTAGTGGGAATAACTGACTCAAGTACATTCAGTTGTTTTGTCATAATTATCCGCCGTTCATCGCTCCTCCCATCGAGTAAATAATCTTGTTTTATGACCAAAAATCGCACTTAAAAGGCAGAATAAAATAAAAATGCTGAATCTCAAAATAGTATTTTTTTGTCGATGTCAAATTCTGCTTTCTACTTTTTGAAGCCTACTTTTCTTTTGTCATTTCGTGATTTAAGGGGGGCACTCAGTCAAAAGTGTCAGTCAAAAGTGTCAAATCCAGATTTTCGGATAGCGACCTCAACAATTTTGCAATCCTAAATTATCTGCCACCTCCACCAAACTCAAACTTAATTGGCAATCTAACAGGTTCTGTTGCTGGGAAAAGTATCACTTTAGACATATTTCAGCGTTCCGCTGACAACTTAATATTTTTGATTATTTCCGGCCGCTGTGGACTATTAATCGAATTTGGGAAAATCATTACTTATTTTTGACAAAAAGCTATACTCTTTACCCTGCAAGCTTTTGACGCTAGATATTTGTAAATTGCAGCAGCTCTTAAACAGACAATTGTAGAGTTCGATTTCGCAAAAATAGCCGAACTCTTACCACAGTTAGATGCACAATTAAAGGCAGAGACTTCAAAATTAAATGGCCAACAAAAACTATTGCTAATCTCAAGCAGGACTTGTTTTATGGGAGGCATCATGAGTTCATAAGGCGATCGATCAAATTTTGATCTGGTGCGGGATTTGTGGGAACTTCTCAAAAAAAGTGCCGTCACAGCATCCAAATTTGCTAGTTGTACAAAATGTAGGAGTGAAAATGAACGAAATGTCTGAGAAGCGAATTTATGGAATTCTTAACGCAGTGTCGCTGCTAGCGCTGACATACTATGCAGCTACTTCGATCAATTATCTTTTCCAAAGTGACGCTCACATCTACAGCTACGACAGCCAGAGCTATGCCAACGGGTCAACAGATCACTTAGCAGCACACAGAGTGGGAAAATAGTACAACTTGTCTATGAATGCCAACCAATTTTCGGGAAAATTGCTAATTGTTAATGAGGCTCTAGGAGTTAATAATTAGCAAGAATAAATTTGATGATAATTATTTTTTTTGTTTAAATTTTGCCATCTAACTCATATAAAAATTAATTATTTTTCTATCAAAAATATTCTCAAGAGTCTTTGGCTGCTGGTCAAAGATTTGTCTGTTTGACACTGTTTCTGGAAGCGACAGACAATTAAGACGCGCAGCAGCTTATTCTCAGTTATGTGCAGTACCACTCGATCGACTCAACCGAAATCCCACTCGATCGCACAAGCGCTGTATAGTCCGATCGCCCGCATGGATGCTGCTCCTTGCGGAAATGACCTGTTTTTGTTGAAAAACCGGAGGGTTTCGCGAAAATCCTCAGTTGAGCGCGAGGAATATCGGTGGAAAAATTTAAGGCGATGAGCCTCAAGAGTGCCTCCAGGACAGGGTTGGAGCGGGGTTTGACTGAATGTGAACCGCAGCGTGCCGGCGCTTGCTGTGAAATCAGGCTAAAAAAAATGATTTCTGGGGAACTATGAGAGCAACTCAAAAGTCTGGTGATTCAGAGTCCACTGAAAAATCGCAACTTAGTTCAAGATCCATTACGGGCGATCGAACTTTCGGGCGACAGTTGCTAAGGAGTGCGGTGCAAGTTCTCAATCTTGAGAACATACTCCCATTAACAAATGGTCTATGTGTATTTCTGGCTACAGTTTAAAAAATGACTAGCCGCACTCAAGGTACGTATGGTAGACTCACAAACGGTTAACTGGAATATTTTCGTGTTATAGGAGGGAGTGATGGAGTCGAGAGTCCAAGGCAGAAAACAACTGATACTTGCTGCTCAAGGAATACAAGATTCAACTCGCGGTTCCAGGCTCCCTGCTGACAAATTAAATTACATGACAGCCTATAGCAGCCGGGTCAATTAGGGTCTCAACCGATGTCCGGTTCGATTTATTGAATCCCTTTGGAGGGAAAAGTGTATTGTAGAAAAGTGATTAATCTTTTAGGAGGAGTGTAAATGACACAGGTTACTAATCCAACACAACCAGCAGTTTCTCTGCCTGGAGCTAGCGGTTCAAGCGTTGTCGGTACCGGAGGCGCAAACAGATTAAGTGCAGGCAATCTAAACGATATCATCCTGACTTTTGGGGGCGATGATGTCATTGCTGGTAACGCTGGAGACGACATCATTTTTTCCGGTGGTGGCAATGACAGTATCGGCGGCGGCCCTGGCAACGACGCTATCGTTTCAGGGGCAGGCAACGATGTCGTTTCTGGCGGTGACGGCGATGACAGAATCTTTGGCGGTAAAGGAAATGACCTGCTCGACGGCGGTGCTGGGAATGACTTGGTTTCTGGAGAGAGAGGCAACGACACCGTACTCGGTGGATCTGGCAACGATACTGTCTTTGGTGGCGAGGGCAACGATGTCGTCGGCGGCGGCGACGGCAACGACCTGCTGTACGGCGGTAAAGGCAATGATACTGTCGATGGCGGCGCTGGCAATGACTTGATCTCTGGCGACAGAGGCAGCGATGTCCTGACTGGCGGTGCTGGCAGCGATACGTTCTACTTCAGTGGTTTTGGCGGCGATTTCGGCGTAGACACGATCACTGACTTTACGCCTGCCGAAGATAAGATCAAATTGAAGTCCGGCGGTGTGTTGGGTGGTTTGGGTACCACCTTCGAGGCCACCGAGTTTGTCGTGGTTTCTAATTTCACCGGATCTAGTATCACAGCAAACACCAACAAGTTGGTCTACGACCCAACAAACGGTGTGTTGTACTTCAACGGTACCGGCGGAGTGCTAACTGTTGCTCAACTGACACCTGGTCTGACGATTACCTCGAACAACTTCGAGTTGTTCTAAAACAACTGGCCGTTGTGGGGCGGCACCGGATTTTATCCGGGGCTGTTCTTACAAAAACCGATAGTTTGAAAGGATTTCAACCTCACTCTGCTACCAGCGGGGTGAGGTTGAAATATTCAATGGCTCAAGTGAAGCAGGGCATTTAAAAAAAATCGATCGACATTTATTGATCAAATTAATCGATCGCTCGATCGGACAAAATATAAATCAATACCCTTGGGTTCGAGCCAGATCCCCCCTAGCCCCCCTTAAGAAGGGGGGGACAAGAAGTTCATCAAAGTCCCCCTTTTTAAAGGGATTTGGGGGGATCTCCGGGTAATAAAAATCGATCGCTCGATCGCCTAAAATATAAATCAATACCCTTGGGTTCGAGCCAGATCCCCCCTAGCCTCTTTAACAAGGGGGAGACAAGAACTTCATCAAAGTTCGCCTTTTTAAGGGGGATGCGAGGGGATCTCCGGGTAATAAAAATTGTGATCCCGATCGCCTAAAATATAAATAGTCTGAAAATATCAAAGTTTTAAAATCAGAAGTTATAAGTTTCCCTGAAGCGGTAAAGCAACCGCAACTGCACCGCAAGCAATGACCACTCAAGAATACATCCGGCAAGCCCAAGTTTATTTGAAGCAGGGAAAGTTAACTGAGGCGATCGATTTTTGTAAAAGGGCGATCGAACTACAGCCATTTTCTGCGCTAGCTTACACTACTTTAGGCGAAATCCTCGAAGCGAGCGGCGATCCGACGGCGGCAAGAGACGCTTTTGTCCAAGCTTTGGAGATTTCGCCCAAGTTTGTGCTGGCTCATGCTTATTTGGGTCAACTTTACAGCGAGTATTGCTGGCTGGATGAGGCGGCTTTTCACTACGGGAAAGCTCTGGATTTGAAGCCAGACTGGCCGGAAGTTCATTATAATTTGGGAAATATTTTTCACCAGCAGGGTAATTTGTTGGGGGCGATCGACTGTTACCGAAAGGCGATCGCCCAAAAACCAGATTATCTGCTTGCTGTATTCAATCTGGCTGTGGTTTTAAATGAAAATAATCAGCTAGAAGCGGCAATTGATAGCTACCGTCAGGCGATCGCTCTCCAGCCCGATTATGTGGAAGCTTACAGCAATTTGGGTGTGATTTTGCTGAAGGAAGATCGCCCTGCTGAGGCGATCGAGATTTACCAGCGGGCGATCGAGATTAAGCCGGATTGGGCGACACCGCACAATAATTTGGGCCAGGTGTTCCACGAGAAAAGTCCCGATCGGGCGATCGCATCTTACCGTCGCGCGATCGAGTTGGAACCAGACATGGTTTTGGCTCACTACAATCTGGGGAAAGCTTGGCAAATGCAGGGGGAACATTTGGCGGCGGTTGCTTGTTTCGATCGGGTAGTCGAGCTGAATCCCCAACATATTTCGGGTTATACAGACGCTGGCTTTTCTTTGATGGTTTTGGGCAAGATTGCCGAAGCCATGCCTTATTTGAAGCACGCGATAGCTCAGAAGCCCGATTTTGTTGAGGCTTACTGCCGTTTGGAAGAAAGGCGGCAAGTTGGTAATTTAGAGGATGATGAATTGTCAAGGGCGATCGCTGCGTGCGATCGATTTCTCGCAGCACTAACTGGAAGGAAGAAGGAAGAAGGAAGTTCGGCAACGGATTGTGTAACGGATGTAACGGATGTAACGGATGTAACGGATGTAAAGGATAGAGGGAAGAAGGAAGAAAAAGAAACTATTCCCAATGCCCAATGCCCAATGCCCAATGCCCAATGCCCGATGCCCGATGCCCCATTACCAATTGCTGAAATTTGCGATAATTTAGCAGAAATTTACCTGCATTTGGGGAATGCTTTAACAGAGTACGGCGGATATGAATCAGCCGCTGCTTATTATCAAAAAGCTTTGCAAATTCAGCCGAAAAATACAGAGATTTACTGGCGGCTGGGAAATTGCTTAGCCCAGCAGCAGCGCTTGGGTGCGGCAATTGCCGTTTACCGCATGGCTTTGAAAATTCAACCTGCTTTACCCCAGGTTTATTTTGAGTTAGCAAAACTGCTCGAAAAACAGGGACATTGGGAACGGGCAATCGAGTATTATAAACAAGTTTTAGAGTTGCAATTGCTAGGGTATGGGGAGCCGAAACAGTGGAAAAACTCGAATTTTATATCACCAGATAGCAATTCTCTAGAACGTCCTCACGGGATTTATTTATCGAGTTGGGATTGGCTAGTTAATGCTAAATTGGATGCGGGCAATTATGTGGAAATAGTTTGGCAACACGCACCAAAAGCCTGTGCCGAAAATATTCCAAATTCCCAATTTTCTATAACCAATTCGCAAGTAAATTCCGAGTGTGGTGGGCTAACTTGCGGGCTGTGTTTGCACAGAATTTCTAAGTGGTTCGATCCGGTGCATTTGGGTTGGGGAGTTTGCCGTTTATCTAACTCGCAACCGATACCTGTGGATGCCCCGAAAACTTTTGTGGCACAGATTCCCGACGGGCGAGTTTGGATTGTGCCGCAGCAAAATTATTGGCTAATTTGTAAGGCGATTGCTGTAATTACTCCTGATAATTATTTGTTGGCTGATGTGTCGAGAGATTATCCTGGTTTGTTGCCGGGATGCGAGAAACATGATGTTAGAAAACACAGCGTTTTTAATTTAGAATCTTTTCCACCTTTGAAGCAGATTGACGGTAGCGTGGCGGTGCTTTCTGGTTTGTCGGGAAATGTCTATTTTCACTGGATGGTGGACGTTTTGCCGAGGATAGAATTGCTGCGGCGCAGCGGTAGGGATTTGGCGGAAATTGATTGGTTTTTGGTGAATAGTTGTCAGCACGAATTTCAGCGGGAAAGTCTCAGGATTCTGGGGATTCCCGATGAAAAGGTTTTGGAGAGCGATCGCATTCCTCACATTCAAGCAACAGAGTTAATTGTACCTTCTTTTGCGGGATATTTGGGCTGGCCACCCGGGTGGGCGATCGATTTTTTGAGGCGAGAGTTTCTCAAGGGAATTATACCTCAAGCTCGTTATCCAAAACGCATTTATATCAGCCGCAGCAAAGCGAGATATCGAAGAGTTTTGAACGAGGAAGATGTGGTTGAGGTTTTGGCAGAATCTGGGTTTGTTTCTATTTTGCCTGAGTCGATGTCATTGACTGAGCAAATTGCTCATTTTTATCACGCTGAGGTGATAGTTGCTGTTCACGGTAGCGGTTTGACAAATACGATTTTTTGTAAATCTGGAACTAAAGTAATTGAGTTGATGTCGCCTCACTATATCAGCCATTATTACTGGGGAAGTAGTCAATATTTGCAGTTGGAACATTACTTTTTGGCTGGCGAGGCTTTTGAATGCTATCCTATTAGACAGTTGATGTATCAGAATTCGCTAACTGAGGACATTTTGGTGAACTTGAGTTCGCTGAAAAAGATGGTTGAAGTGGTGGGTTTGGGTTAGCTGGCGTCTGGAGTAAGTTTATTTATGCCCTCGATTGAGAAGATGGAAAAAGCAGCGGTTGATTTGAATCGGCAAGCAGAAGTTTATTTAGCTGAAGGAAGGTTGAATGAGGCAGTTGCTGCTTGCGAGTCAGCGCTGAAAATTGAACCGAATTTGGTGGCAGCTTGCCAGACACTGGGAAAGGTAATGCAGGTTCGAGGTGAAATAGAGCAGGCTAAATATTGGTATGAAGCGGCGTTGGATCGCAATCCGAATTTGCCGGAAGTTTATGCTAATCTCGGCAGTTTGTATTCTCAAGGAAAACAGTGGGAAAAGGCGATCGCCAGTTGTGAAAAAGCGATCGCCCTTGCACCGAGTTTTGCTGGTGCTTATCGGCTGTTGGCGAAAATCTGGATGCAATTGGAAAAGCCAGAAGAAGCCGCAGAATCTTGGTATCAAGCTTTCAAGATCGAGCCGAATTGGGCAACGGCTGAGGAAAACGTCACTCTGGGAAATAGTTTAGTTGAATTGGGAAAGTTCGATCGCGCTACTGAGTGTTATTTGCGGGCAATTGGGTTAAACCCGAACCTGGCCATAGCTTATCACAATTTGGGGGAAATGCTGGTCAGGGAGAAACGGTGGGATGAGGCGATCGCCAATTACCGACAAGCCATTGCCATCAATCCAGAGTCTTTTGAATCTTACCACAGTTTGGGTCAAACTTGGGCGGAGCGAGGAGAAGGCGATCGGGCGATCGCCTGTTACCGCAAAAGCGTCGAAATCAATCCCAATTACGCCCGTGCTTACCTTAGTTTGGGCAATGTTTTTGTGCAGAAACGCGAGTTTGATGTGGCAATTCAATGTTACCGTCAGACTCTGGCAATTAATGATAATTCCTCTTGGGCACACAATTTTTTAGGGGAAGCTTTGGCTCAAAAACAACTGTGGCAAGAAGCTATTAGTTGTTACCGCAAAGCCATTGCAATTAATCCAGATATTTCTTGGTTTTATTGCAATTTGGGCATTGCCTTAACCTGCGAAAAATCCTGGGATGAAGCTGTTAGCGCTTACCTCCACGCGATTCAGCTTGAGCCGAATTTGATGGGAATTAATCAGAGGTTGGGATATGTTTTGCGGCAGCGCAGCGCCGCGGATTTAGATAGCACAATCGCAGTTTATTGTCAAGGTATTGAGCTACTTGCCAGCGGGAAGAATTACCACAAATTGCTGGGAATTGAGTTAAATGGAGCGGAGTTTTATATAAATTTAGGTAATAGTTTAGCGAAACAGAAGCAGCTTGAAGGTGCGATCGTATTTTATAGCATGGCTGTGCAGATTGAACCAACTGCTGCGGAAATTGTCGCCCAACTTAAGGAAGTGCGGGGGAAACAACAGGAGTTGTACGCACAAATTGCCACTTACCGCCGCCAAATTGAAATTTCTCCGAAAAATTCTCAGCCTTACAACGATTTAGGAAATATTTTACCGCAATTAGGGGAATTGGAAGAAGCAATTATTTGTCACCAAAAAGCGAGCGAATTGAGAGGTTGGCTTGAATGTGAGGCAAAAAATTATCAATTTACCCAAGATTGGTTTACCCACAATATTCCTATTTGGAAACGGCATTTGCAGCAGTTGGCGGGAATTGCAGATTTTAAAGTTGTGGAAATCGGCAGTTTTCAGGGAATGTCTGCTTGCTGGCTGTTGGATAATATTTTAACTCATCCGACGGCAAAAATTACTTGTATTGATTTGTGTTTTCAACAAACTTTTAAGGGTAATATTGCTAAAACGGGAGTAGCCGACAAGGTAATTGAATTGGAAGGTTATTCTCAGGAATTATTAGTGAATTTGGATTCAGAATATTACGATGTTGCTTACGTTGATGGCTGTCACAAACCCACCAGCGCTTTGCAAGATGCGATTTTATCTTGGAGGTTGGTGAAAGTTGGCGGATTGATGATTTTTGACGATTATGAGTTTACGTTTCCCGACAGCCCGGAGCAAGATACTAAAATCGGGATAAATATGTTTTTGGAGATGTTTGGAAGTCAGCTAGAAGTAGTGCATAAAGGCTATCAACTGATTGTCAAAAAAACTGATAATAAAAAATTGGGCGAAGAGCAAGCACTTTTGTCTCAAGGTTGGGAAAAGTTGGGGGATATTGCGGCAGATACGGGTTATTTGGATGAGGCGATCGCCCGCTATCAAACAGCTATTAAAATTAAGTCTGGCAAATATTTAATTTACCACAAGTTGGGTAAAGTTTTGCAAGCAAAAGAGATGTGGAAAGAAGCTGTGTCCGCTTACGAAAGGGCGATCGCACTCAACCCTAATTTTAGTTGGGCCTACCACTTTTTCGGGGAAATTTTACAAAAAACTGAAAAATACGAGGAAGCCGCTGCTGCTTACCGCAAAGCGATTGAGTTAAATCCCGATTTTTGTTGGAGTTACAATAATTTAGGCGATGCGTTGATGGAGCTTTCTGAGTGGGAGCACGCGGCGGCTGCTTACCGCAAGTTGATTGAATTAGAACCAGATTTTTGTTGGTCTTACGATAGATTAGGTAAGGCTTTGGTTGCACTGGAAAATTTGCAAGCAGCGGCGGATGCTTACCGCAAAGCTATTGAATTAAATCCCGATGATTGTTGGTTGTACAATAGTTTGGGAGAACTTCTGGAAAAACAAGAAAATTGGTCGGAAGCGGCGGTGGCTTTTGGCTGTGCTGTTGAGCTAGAACCCGATGAGAGTTGGCTGCACAAAAAGCTGGGCGATGCGCTGCGGAATCAAGGGGAATTGGAAAGGGCGATCGCAATTTATGAAAAAGGCATCAATCTCGATCCAAAATCCTATTGGTGTTACGAAGGATTGGGCTTGACTTTCATGGCAAAACAGCAGTGGGAATCTGCAATATCTAATTTGGTTCAAGCACTGCAAATTAAACCAGATTTATTTGGACTTTACTATCATATAGCTGATGCTTTGGAACAAAAAGGAGAAGTAGATGAAGCCGATATCATAAAATTTGGCTATAAAATGTTGCCGTTAAATTTTCTCAAAAAATACTGTGGATTTACCGACAATTTGGCAATTGTAGCAGAGTCAGATCCGAGCATTACTTGCATTGACATTTATCCTGCAAGTCAAATCAATTTATCTGATTCCAAAACAATCCACACCGATAACAGATGTTGGGAAGATGAAATTTTTTATACAAAAAAAGCTTTTGTTGCCGTACTACCAAACGGACGAGCTTGGGCCGATATTGCTACTACCTGCGCCATTACTTCAGACAATAAACTTGTTGCCGATATTTCAATGGGTTGTCCTGAGTTGGTAATAACTTCCGACAAATTGCCTCCCGCCGAACATATCGAGGGAAATGTGGCTTTTTTGTCGGCTCGCTGGGGTGGCGCAGCTTATTTTCATTGGATGTTTGATGTGGTGACGCGGTTCCATCTTTTGCAGCGCAGTGGATTGATGGATAGTATTGATAAGTTTGCGATCAATGCTTGCGATTCGGCTTATGAAAAAGAAAGTTTAAATACTTTAGGAATTCCACTAGATAAAATTTTAGAAAGTCGCTATCAGCCACACTTTACAGCGGATAAATTAATAGTACCGTCAATTTGCGATGGTGGTTCTGGAACCTCTAAATGGAAATGTGAATATCTGAAACGAATATTTTTAAATGAACAGCAGTCGTCAAATACAAATTATTCAGAAAAAATTTATATCAGCCGAGAAAAAGCATCCTATCGGCGAATAGTCAACGAGGAAGAGGTTGTCGGCTGTTTAGAAAAGTTTGGGTTTCGTACAGTCAAGCTGGAAACTATGTCGGTAGGGGAACAAGCCGCGTGTTTGGCTGCTGCTAAAGTAGTTGTATCACCTCACGGAGGGGGATTGACTAATCTAGTTTTTTGCACTCCGGGAACTAAAGTAATTGAGATTTTCTCTCCGATTTATGTGCCAACTTGCTTTTGGACTATCAGTAATTTGTGTGAGTTGGAACATTACTATTTAATTGCTGAATTGTTTGATGACTTAACTCAGAAATACCAGGGACATAAAGATATGCGGGTGAATGTGAACTCGCTGGAGAAGTTAATGAATATTGCAGGGGTTTCGCATGAATAATGATGATTACCACCAGTTGGGGAATTCCCTGCAAGAAAGCGGTGAGTTTAATGATGCTGTTGCTGCTTACAAACAAGCTGTTGAGTTAAACCCAGATTTTTCTTGGTCTCATCACAGTTTGGGCGATGTTTTGTTGAAACTCGAACGCTGGGAGGATGCTGTCGCTGCTTACAGAAAAGCTGTTGAGTTAAATCCTGATTTTTCGTGGTCTTATCATAATTTGGGCGATGCTTTGCTAAAACTGCAATGCTGGGAGGATGCTGTCGCTGCTTACCGCTGCGAGATTGCACTGAACTCAGATTTTGCTTGGTCTTTTTACAATTTAGCCGAGGCTTTGACTAAACTCAAAAAGTCGGGTGAAGCTATCGCTGCGTATTTACAAGCTATTGAAATTGATGGAAATTTGCCGGGAATTTACGATAAGTTGGGATATAGTCTCGGACAAACAGAGTCTGATTTACAGTCAGTGTTAGAAAAATGTCAATTGCAAGTTACACCGGAAAAAATAGATTTTTATTTGCAGTTAGGTAAGAATTTAGCAAAGTACGATCGCCCAAAAAGCGCAATTATTCTTTACAATCTTATCTTGACAAGAGTGCCAAATTATGCTGTAGTATCAGCGGAATTAGAGCAGTTGTTGAAACAGCAGGAAAAGTGCGTTAGCGTATTAGCATCAGCCCGCGCCACAGTCGCCCAAAAACCCGATGATTGCTGGTCTTATTACAATTTAGGTGCTGTTTTGAGCCACCAAAAATATGGGGAGGAAGCGGCGGCGGCTTTTTTGCAAGCAATAGCAATAAATCCCGATCTTCCTTGGTGGTTTTATTACAATTTGTGGGAAGTTTTGATTGAGCAAAACAAGTTGGATCAAGTTGAAAACTTCTGCCGCGAAGTTGTTGATGCTCAACCGGAGGCTTTTTGGTCTTATTTGAATTTGGGGGAAGTTTTGACTAGACAAGGCAAAATTTCTGAGGCGATTAGCTGTTATAAAACTGTTAGTTATAAACAAACTTTTGCATCTATTCTTAGTAAGAGAATAGGCAAGATGCCTGTTCCACAAAATACAGAGACAGGCAAGATGCCTGTTCCACAAAATTGGAACTTAAAACCAGTCAAAGTTCCTAAGTTTATAATTATTGGTTCTCAGCGGTGTGGCACGACTTCTCTCTACACTTATTTAGCTGAACATCCGCAAATTTTGACTCCGATTAAAAAGGAGATGGATTTTTTCTCGTGGCATTTTCACAGAGGGATTGATTGGTATTTGGCTCATTTTCCCCTAATGCCGGAGGGAGAGGAGTTTGTAACGGGTGAAGCAAGTCCGAGCTATTTTGACTGTCGGGAAGCGCCGGAACGAGTCTACAGCGCGTGTCCAGAGGCGAAACTGATTGTGCTGTTGCGAAATCCGGTCGATCGCGCGATTTCTCATTTCTACCGCTTAAAGGAGTTAAATTGGGAAGGGCGATCGCTCGATCGGGCAATTAGCGACGAAATCGAACGGTTGAATCAAAACCCAGAATACATCATCGGCGAGGAACCGGGCAATTATTTAGCTCGCGGCAGGTATATAGAATTTATTAAAAATTGGCTGGCTTTCTTTCCCCCAGAACAGTTGTTAATTTTAAAAAGTGAAGATTTTTATGGAAATGTCGGGGAAACTGTTCAGCAAGTTTTAGCATTTTTAGATTTACCGGAATATCAATTATCTGAGTATCAAAATGCTAATCCTGGTGTTTATCAGCGGGTAAATGAGTCAGTCCGCGAGCTATTGAGCGATTATTTTAAACCTTACAATCAGGAACTAGAGGAGTATTTGGGGAGGAGATTTGATTGGGAATAAGATAAGACGTACGGTTGAAACCGCACCTATACAAACAAAACCTGCCTCCGCAGGGTGAATAAAAGGCGATTAAAATTAGGTTATTTTCTTCAGTTCGCTTGGAGTGGACATCGTTTGTGTAGACGCGGTTGAAAGAGACTGTTGGCGAATGTCTGAGGGGTTTCACCCCTCAGACATTCGCCGTCCTGAATAGGCAGAATGATTGTGT